>JAPXQZ010000001.1:0-23021 GCA_033813835.1 Clostridia bacterium
GCTCCAGGATAGCCGCAGGTAGCGGACGGGATCGGCCAGCACAAAACCGATGCCCCGTCGCAGCAGTTCCGAGTCCAGCTCGGCCTCGTTCAGACCGCTGTGGAGCAGATCGTCCGGCAGCGGCGCTGGGGGATTCAGTCGCGGCGCCACGGTGGGCGATTCCAACAGTTCCATGGGACAGTCGCCCCGGACCAAGCCAGCGACCAGTCGACCCCCGCGCCCCGGACGCCCCGGAGCAGCGCGCCCATCCCCCGCGCGTCCCTGGTCTCCGCGCACACGCGCATCATCTCGAGCCACGACCGCTCGTCGAGCGGCCACCGGTCGAGCATTTCGCGGGCGGCCCTGCGCGCGTCGCGCCCCCGCCCGAGCAGCAGGTGGTGGCCCTGCGCGAGACGGTGGCGTCCACCCCCACGGCCGCGCGCTACGTGGAGCTGGGCCGCGCCTACATGGACCTCGCGGACGCCGACATCATCAGCCGCCTGCGAAACAGCAGCTGCCCCTCGACGAGCCCGCTCCGGCAGTACTCCCCGAGCAGCGCGGCGTAGTCCGCCCAGCTCCGGCCGTCGGACGGATTCCTCTCGACGGCCCGCCGGCGGCTGTGCAGCTCCGAGAGCATGCCGCGCTGCAGCACCATCAGCGTCGCCGTCGCGTAGTGCGCGGTCTCCGGGTCCTCGTTGAACCGCGCGACGAGCAGCACGTCGAGGTATTTCCTAGGGTCGGTGCGGAGCATGTTCATCATCTGCGCGCGCCGCCGCTTCGGGTCGTTGAGGATCAGCGCCTCCTCGACGGGTACCGCACGCGCCGCCTGCTTCGGAGGCGGCGCGAAGCCGCCCGACGCCCTCGCGCCTTCGCGTCTGGACGGATGTTCGGGCGCACCGGAGAGGAGCAGCATGAGCCCCGCCGCCGGGCCGAACGCGGGCAAGAGAAGCATCCAAACGGCGAGCGCAGGGCCGAACGCGCGCCTCCTCGCACGGGCCAGCGCGAGCACGCCCCCCGCCGCCGCGAGCTGCAGCGCCGCGGCTCCCCCGATCCACAGCATGTCAGACATGGGCCATCTCCCTGGACACGTCCTCGAGCCGAAGCCCTTCCGCCGCGAGCCGCCTGTCGATCAGCGGCATCTCCTCCGCCGTCGCCTGCGGGAACAGCGCGTAGTACTCGCCGTCGCTCAGCCGCCCGATCAGATCGACCGAGCGGATCGCGCCTCCTGTGCGCCGGTCGATCTCCTCCGCGGACATCGGCCACGCGCCCCGAAGCCGCGCGAGCAGGAAGTCGCCGCTCTGCCGCTTGCGCACGGCCTGATAGACGTCGAGCGCCATCCGAAAGGCGCGGTCGGTCAGTATGCGCGTGTCCTCCAAGTACATGTCGCCGGACAGGTTGAAGTACCTCACGGCGCGCCGAAGCGCGGACTGCACGAGCCCCGAGACGACGTTCAGCAGGTTTTCATAGTAGAGAGTCTGCCGGTCGAACGGCACGTCCCAGAGCGCGATCATCGCCAGCATCTCCTCCCCGTCGCGTATCGGCGACGCGAACGCGGGGTAGCCGGGCTTCAGATCGGTGTTGGCGAACAGCTCCCCGCGATCGAGCGCGTTGCGGAGCGCCGGCATGCGCCCGAGGTCGAGCGAGCGCGGCAGCGGCTCGGCCTCGCGCGAGGAGACCGCGAGCCGGGCGAACGGCAGGTCGCCGCTGCGGGCGTAGATCGCGACCGAGCGGCACTGCATCATCTCCTCGACGATGCCGAGCGCCGACAGAAAGATCTGCTGCGGCAGCATCGCGTCGAGTTCGCACGTGATCCGGTAGATGCGGCCGTAGCTGTCCCGGTAGCGCAGCACCTGCTCGAGCAGGCGGCTGCGGTCCTCGTTCGCCTCCGTGTACATCGCCTTCGCGAGCTTGAGCTCCGAATCGCGCCCGTCCTTTTCGCGCTTGAGCGCGTCCAGGCGCTCCCGCTGGCTGTCGCGCACGTAGCCGAACAGCGCGCCGGAGAGCAGGTAGCCGGCCGGGACGAGCCAGTTGTCGACATTGTACAGGAAGAAGATCAGCTCGCGCTCCGTCTCCGCCCAAAACGCGATGTGCGCGGCGGACGCGACGAGCCCGGCGAGCGCGCCCATCCCCCCGCCGTGCAGCGTCCCCATGACGGCGATGTACAAAAGCCAGTAATCGACGAAGCGCGCCGTCGCGCTGACCTGCGAGAGCGCGTGCAGCCGCCACGCCGCGGCGCCGAGCAAAATCAATTCGAGCCACGGAAGCGCGCGCGCCGCGAGCCGACGAAGCCGCTTTTTCGCCGGACCGGGCGGCAGAAAGCGCCGCTTGCGCCGCGGAATTTGGAGAAGCTCGTCGAGCTCCCGGGCGAAGTCGTGTCGCGGAACCCAGCCCTGTGCGCGGGCGAATCCGGTCTCGAGCGTCGCCCGGCGCGAGGCGTCCTGCGTGTAGGCGACCCGGAGGCCGGGGAGGTGCCTCCTGAGAAGCGCGGCGATCTCGCCGTACGTGCGCGGGATGCCGCAGGCGAGGTGCGCGACGCCCGACATGCGCTCGTCGATCGCCTGGCCGATGAACAGCGCCAGGTCGTCGAAGTGCAGAAAGTCGCACGGCGTGCCCGGCGTGCCGTCGAGCAGGAGCTCCGCGCCGGCCCGCGCGCCTGCCGCGGCGGCGGAAAAGAAGCTGTCCGGATCGCCCGGGGCGTACAGATTCGTCACGCGAATCACGAGCGTGCGCACGCCGTCCTCGGCGCAGCGGTTCACGTTTTCCTCCGCTGCCCGGAGCAGAATGCCTGCGGGCGTGCGCGAGGCGGGCTCCTCGTCCTCTCGGCCCGCCTGCGCGCTCCCAAACGCGCGCCGGTCGGTCACGAGGATCAACTGGCCGACGCCGCTCTCGCGCGCGGCGCGCACGACGGCGGACAGTTCGTCCAGCAGGCTTCCCGGGGGTGAACCGCCCTCGGCCGGGTCGTCGCAGCGCAGCGCAGCGAAGAACACGACCGCGCCGAAGCGCGCCGCCTCCATCAGACGGCGCAGGTCGGCGTGCGCGCGCACGGCGATTCCCGCCGATTGGAGGGCCTGCGCGTCCGGCACGCGGCCGAGCGCCGATACCCGGTGACCGTCCCGGATCAGGCGCGCGCCTATGTATCGGACCGATGGGGGGAGCTGGCCCGTCAGCAACACCTTCATTGCATCCCTCCCCCCGAATCGCCCGCGACCCGTTTGTACATGCGCGCCGCTTGAGGCGCGGGATTCTGCGTACGTTAGTCGCCACATGCCCCGGTTTGTATTTATCTTATTGCGACACTTTCGAATCTATTCCTCGCAGAAAGATTTTTTTCGCGGTCCGGAGCGCGAAAAGCAGCCTGTCCCCGCGGGGAAGGCTGCTTTCGGCTTGGGAAAAAGGTTCAACGCTTGGTGTTCGGCCCCAGCGCCTCCTTCTTCGCGTTGTGGTTCTGGTTTCGGTTGTCGCCCGGGAAGGAGTCGATCGCGTTTTTCAGCTCCTCCTGCTTGTTCGGCGCCGGGCGGTTTTTGTGCCCCTTTTTGGCCATGTCCCATCACCTCGGGAATAGTCTGCCATGAAAATTGGAGGAATATTCCTCGCCGATTTGCCTTCCGGTGCATATCATATTGGCAGGGGACCACATAAATGACGCAAAATAATCGATGTGAGGTCTTGAATATGAAATGTGAATGTGAAAACTGGCGGAGCAGCGTCTTCGCCATGTCGAATAGAGCGACAAACAGCGTGAGCGCCTTCGCCGGCGACGCGTGCGGCGCGCTCCGCTTTGTCGAGGAGCGCGTGACCGCTGGCAGCGGAACGGCCGAGGCGATCGTCGATCCGCTGGGCTCGCAGGGCGCGCTTGCGCTGGACGGAACCGGCCGCTTCCTGTTCGCGGTCAACGCGGGCAACAACACCGTCAGCAGCTTCCGCGTGAAGCGCGGCGACATGACGCTGGCAAGTGTGCTGCCCTCGGGCGGCGTGCGGCCCGTCAGCGTCGCGATTTCCGGAAACCTGCTCTACGCGGTCAACGCCGGCGACGCGAACAACGCGGCCAATGTGAGCGGCTTCTCCGTGGACGAGAGCGGCGTGCTCTCGCCGATTCCCGGCTCGACGATGCCATTGAGCATGTCCAACCCGCAGCCGGCCTGCGCGGTATTCAGCCCGGACGGGCGGCGCCTCGCGGTCAGCGAGCGGAACACGAATTTCCTGATTGTCTTCACGGTGGAGCCGGGCGGGCTTTTGAGCAACGCGGTCGTCACGGTCTCGAACGGAGCCGTGCCGTTTGGAATGGCCTTCACGCGCTGCGGGATATTGCTGGTCACGGAGGCCGGGCCGAACGCGCTGTCGAGCTACCGGGTCCTGGACGGCAACGCGCTCGAAGTCATCAGCGGGTCCGTCCCCAACAACCAGGGCGCGACCTGCTGGGTGTCGGCCACGCCGGACGGCTACTATGCCTACACGTCGAACGCCGCCACCGGAACCATCTCGCTGTACCGCGTCGCGAACGACGGCGGCCTGACGCTGATCGAGAGCGTGCCGAGCACGCCTCTGTTGAACGGCGCCCCGATCGACAGCGCGATCGACGCCTGCGGCGAGCACCTCTATGTGCTCAACGGCGCGCAGGGCTCCATCAGCGCGTTCCGGATCGGCTGCGAGGGCCATCCCCGGCTGATCCAGATCTACGAGGACACCTCGCTGCCGGAGATCGGCGCGCAGGGGCTGGCCGCGCGCTAGCGCGTGCAGCAAGCAAAGACGGGTAAAAAATGCAACCCGGCGGCCGTCGGGTTGCATTCGATCAAATTGGCAGGGGCAGAAGGACTCGAATTATAAAACAGATGAATTATTTAGTGTTTTCTGGTGTCAAATGGTTTAGAAATGCCCCTTATTTACAGGGCATCTTAACGTCTGGTATAGTCTAATTTCATCCGGGTTTATCGCCGTTGGGGTAAACGTAGGGGTCAAAAAAGCGGCCCTCCTCGGGCCGCCTGTTGACTAATTCGCGCGCCTCCTCCGCGCCCGCTCCGCCCGCTTGCCTTCCGCTACGCCTGCAAGGTAGGAAAGCCCCATGAGATGAACCGGAGCCCCTTGCCAGTCCGTCCAACGCGTTATGGCGTCCTGCGCGCGCTCCCCATACCGTTCGACTTCGTCCAGGTAGGCATTATCGACCGCCGCTCTAAGAGCGTCCTTCATCCCCTCGCCCCCTCAAACTCCGCGTCGGGAATCTCGCCGCGCTCGGCAAGCATAGCGAGGAAGGAAACGCGCCCGGCTATCGCCTCGGCTTCGCTCTGCGCGTATTCGAGCGCCCCCTCGAGCGGCCCCTCGGCCCGTAGGCCTGCGAGGTAAATGTTCAGCTTCTCCGTGATGGTGTCGAGCGCCTTCAGTTCCTGTGCCAGTTTCATGTAATTCCGCTCCTTTCGTTCTTGACATCGCCGGAGGCTCCGCGTTACAATGGCGGTGAGCCTCCTGCCTCTGTGCTGGGTGTTCGGTAAAGGCCCGGCGCTGTGGAAGGTGGACGGGCCTTTAGGCTACCGTGAAACGCCTCGAGGTGGTGGTCTTGGTGAAGCGCTCGGCAACCTCGGGAAGCGCCTTCTTCAAAGCCGTGGTGTCCAGGCGGCTCGAGGTGACCGACATCCAGGTGACCTTGTGCGCGCCGGCGACGATCTGCTCCGCGCCCTTCTCCGTCATGTGCGCCTTGATCCTGTCCTGAAGGGCCTCGATCTCGGCGTTGAGCTCCTCCTGCATACGCTTGAGCTCCTGGAGCTCCGATACCGTGGCGACGATCTCCATCTGTGACATTGTGGTTTCCTCCTTCTGTTTGATGATCTCGGGAGCGCCGTCGGGCTGTCGCTGCTCTGGCCTTGCGCTCTGGCTGCTAGGGGGTAACTGGCGCGCTCCCTTGATCTGATTGAATTATAGCATACTGACGTCACCATATCAATTGACCGAAACGCCAAACATACTGACGTCATATTGTGCATTCGGCATACTGACGTCAAGACGAATTTGTGCTATAATGGGGTTGAGGTGATATTGAATGGGAAAGACGTCAAGCAGGGTAAAAGACAGGTACAATGCAAAATCATATGACCGGATAGAGTTGCGCATCCCTAAGGGCCAGAAGGCCGCCATACAAGCCCACGCCCAAAGCAAAGGCGAATCCATCAACGGCATGGTAAACCGCGCTATCCTGGCCGATATGGGGCTCGAGGAATGGCCTGCAGCGTCGGAGGATGCGCCAGAGGAGCCGTAGAGGGCCGCGCAACTGATCGGCGAGATGCGCCTAGAAAAGGGAGTGATCGCACATGAGCAAGCAAGACCTGATAGATATGCTTAATTATCTCATCGATCAAATAGTTTTCGCCAGCGATTGTCTACTGGCATACAATTCAATTTATCTCTGTAGCCAGAAATACAATTACGCGATGAATCAGGCGCCGGGATTCTTTATAGTTGTGAGCCACTCATTACCCCAAACGCTTATGATGACTTTGGCTCGCCTCTATGATGTAAATAGCAATGATATTACGCTGGCAAGACTTGTCCAGAAGAGTGCGTATTACGCAGAGACGGAGAGCGACACAGAAAGCCGCCCCTATATATCAAACCTTTTAGAATGGTTTTCCCACAAGAAAGAGGAATTAGCGCAAGTCATTGAAAAACTGAGAGACCGCAGGAGGAAGATGTATGCGCACAACGACAAGATATTCGCATCCATAAAGCAGTTTGGCATAGATAGCTCCCTTTATATTTCCCCAAGTGACGCAGGTGCTTTGATTAGCGTGGCTTCCACTTTATGCAACGGCCTTCTGTCTCAACTTGGAGAGGATGTTATGGTTCCGTTTTCACAGAATAGTAGCGATCTGGCAAACCTCCTGAGCAAAATTCCCGCCGAATAATGCAAGACGTATCTGCTGGGCAGGCGCTACGATGCGGAGAAGAAGAAACACGGAGGGGATAGAAAATCAAATCCCCAAAATGGGGGATTGATCTCGACGGCTGACCGCATTGCCGCTGAAGCGAGCGTGGGCAAGAACACCGTCGAACGCGCCGGGAAGTTTGCGCAGGCTGTCGATATCCTCGCCGTCGATTCCCCGACGATCAAGCGGAAGATTCTTGCTGGAAAAATCAAATCTAAACAGACAAGGAGGTCCCCATGCGTACATACACCGACTGGAACAAAGTGCCCCTGCTGCTGGATCTGACGCAGGCCGCGGTTCTCTTGCAGCTGACACCAGAAGGGCTTCGGAGGATCTGCAAGGCCGGTCAGATCCCGGCGGCACAGTTCGGCAAGCTGTGGCGCATCAGCCGAGATGTGATTCGGGAGATGGCTCTGGGCGGAGCGAATCGAGCGTCAGAGGATGGCGCAGAAAGCCCATAGTGGGCAAAGCCGGCGAGCGAAATATGTTGCATCAAGAGCGATTCGCCGCTTTGTTAAATAAGTGTGAACGTTTTGACCTAATGCTTGACATTCGCACACATTCTGCATAGTATGATGGTGTGAAGCGATTCACGCATTAATTAGCCCTAGGCGCGTAGACCTCCCACCATCAGGGAAGCGTTGATGCCTAGGGTTTTACATCGGAGTGAGCATGATGAAAGCGGCCATCATGATCGATGGGGGCTTCTACCAGAAAAGAGCTCGAGCATTGTTTGGCAATAAGACGCCGAAGGATCGCGCATGTGAGTTGATCATGTATTGCAACCGCCATCTGAAACACTGCGACCTCGACTTGTATCGCATCTTCTATTACGACTGCCCGCCGTCCGACAAGGTTGTTTATCATCCTCTAACGCAGAAAAACGTCCCGCTGCGCAAGGAGCCTATGTATGCATGGACGAATGATTTTTTTGTCGAGTTGGCTAACAAGAGAAAGGTGGCTATCCGGAAGGGGGAGTTGTTAGAGAGTGAGCTCGGGTACACGATCAACGCAGACGCGTTAAAGCGCCTCTGTAAAAAAGAAAAATCTATAGATGATTTGACCGAGAGCGATTTTCACCTAGACATAACCCAGAAAGGTGTAGATATGCGAATTGGTCTCGATATAGCCTCCATCGCGCAAAAGAGACAGGCGGATCAGATCATCCTTATCGCCGGGGACAGCGACTTCGTCCCGGCAGCCAAGCACGCCCGACGCGAAGGAATTGATTTTATTCTTGATCCGATGTGGCACAGCATTAAGCCAAGCCTCAATGAGCACATAGATGGCCTGTACTCGTGCGTATCCAAGCCGCCCTCACACCTTTCTGACCCGCTATGCAAACTACAAAAGACAGTTCTAGCGCCGGAGCAATAATCGTGCGCAGCGCGCATTAGAACAAACGCAAAGCTATTGTGGCATGAATTTCCAATAACATGCATCCAACGTCCGAAAATTCTATAAGCATCGGTAAAGAGGTTCTCTTGCTTGCTGTTCCAGCTAGTTTTGTGGGTCGGTTTGGGTAGGGGGGTCTCGCGCGTGTCAGCGGGTATCAGGCTGGGCCTTACTACGGTTTCCGCTTGGCTGCATCCCAGACGCGACTAGGGGGGGGCTACACCCCCTATAGCCCGCCCTATGCGTCGCGTGGCAGGTCCCTCTACGGTTTCCGAGGCCGCTCCACCCCGCCGGCGTCATGGGGGAGGCCGCCCGCCCGCCCTCTTACAAAGGCCTCCATCGGTGACAGCTTCTTCTCCTCCGGCCTCTTGGGAATCGCTCGGAGCTTTCCCTGTACCGTCATGAGGTTCTCCTTCTCAATGGCAAGCAACTGATCGCGCTTCTTCGCCGCCTTCCGCTCCGTCGCGTCCAGCGCCTTTCCAAGCGCCTCCAGCGCCTTGTAATACTGCCTTGCCTCCATCTCGCCCTCACACGCGCGCAGCTGCTCGAGGTCATCCGCGCGCCTCTGGCGCTCGCCTGCGAGCTCGTCATACTCTGCCAGCAATACGCAATACCGCCAGACCACATGCTCATAGAACGCTTCGTCCAGGCCGACCCCCGCCAGCACCTCTCGGATTCGCGTCCAATGCGCAAACGCCTCTTTGTTTTTCGCCGCGCCCTCGGGCGGCTCCATCTTCACCGAAGTGGTGAGCGCCTTCTCCCCCGCCGCTCTCGTCTCGAGTTCGGCCTTTGTCCTGTGCCCCTGTAGCAATGCCAGCGGCTTCGACGGATTCGCCATTTGTGGACACCTCCTAAAATTTGCCCGATTGGGAAAAAATCTTGTGCCATATGGGGCACTCGGTTCGAGACAAGTGTTCCGTAGAGATTTGACCCGCCCTAGGCCTTGCGGCTCGCGCTTGCGAATTTCTGATTTCTCGCGCCCGCAAGCGAACGTGGTAAACGCCCGGCGGCTGTCGGCGCTGTCAAAAGAATTTTCGCCCGCGGAACATTGCCCGACCCATTTTCCAAGAGCGCGCGCCCGAGGAGGCAAGCGGCCTCGCCCATCGCTGAACGTGACCGCCTGCACCGGTTCACGGCAATTCCCGACGGCCTGCTTGCTCGCTTTCAGAGCTCGCAGAAGGCCCGTACAGCCGCTCCCGCCGGCGCTCCCGCCAGATCACAGCGGCCTCGACAACGCTTGTGAAATCGCTCCGGAAGGCCGTCAATCCCTTGTGCGCGTGGTACGGTGTCAACAGTTCGATCTCCGCCAGCGCCCGGAGCCGTTCGTCCCGACGGAGACCCCTCTCCGCCTTTTCACACAAAAGATAAACGCGGCTTTCTGAAATACCCATCGCGGCGGCGGTCTCCTTCCGCGTGATACCCTTGAGCCGGTGCATCCGAAATGCTCCGCGCTGCTGTTCGTCCGGAAGCGCGTCTATCGCCGCTCGGATCGCCTGCACTACATCCTCGCGGAGCAGGCGCTCGTCCATATCCGGCAGGCTCTCATCCGCGAGGTGATCGCCGCGCGTATCGCCCTCCTCCCCATCTTTCCCCAGCAGCGGTTCGTCCAGCGATACCGCCCCCATGTGCGCGCGCTGTCGGCTCCCCCGTAGGCCTACAGCCTCGCGCATCGCCTTCTTCGCGCATAGCGTCGCAATATTGCTCCACGCCCCTCTGTCGGGCTCCCAGGCGCCCACAGCGTCCACCAAGCCCAGGAACCCCGCCTGCATCAAATCCTCGAGGCCGACCGCATTATCTATCCCCCGATACCGCCCCGCCAGCCGAAAGAGAAGTCCCGAGTTCCGCTTGTACAACTCCGCGAGCTTGCCCCGCTCGCCGTTTCGTATCGCCTGTACCAATTCCAGCATTTGACACATCTCCTTTAGCGTGGTACAATGGTAATGCAGATACCACCCACGCCGCCGGAGAGCGGATTTTCATTTTATCCTCTCAAACCGCGCGTCGAGCTCCCGGTCTTTGGCCTTTACCCAACAAAGCAGATACGGTGCATACAGCGCGAGAAAATCGTCCAGGCACAGGATCGCCGTCCATTCCCCGCGGTTCCGCCGGTGCATGACAACCGGCAACAGCCCCGGCTCCGCGTCCGCCTTTGCCTGGTTGAGCGCATCCGACAGGCGCAAGGCCTCGCAGCGCTTGACCTCCAAATGTAACCCCGGCAGGCCTATGTCCGGATTGCCTTTCCCGCCGATAAACGTCTGATCGTTGCGCACAGCCGACAGTCCGCGCGCCTCGAGAAGATGCAAGAGCTCAAGCTCCCCTCTATTGCCTTTTCTCTTGGAATTCATTCGCCCACCCCTCCAGCGGTACAAACGTAATGTCGAAAAGCCCGGTTAACCGGTGGATAGCCACCCTCCCTAAAAGGATCGCGTTTCCGTCCTTGATCGCTCGGCCGATCTTCAGCGCGTCCTCGGGCGGCAATCCTTCAAGATAATAGGCGTCGCCCGCGCGCCCGATGGCTTCAACCGCCGCCAGCCCCATATCCCGGAGTTCGTCGGCCTTCAAGCGGAGATTGTACGGGATCGCCCCTTTGTCGTACATGCGACCTCGAATCCGGTCATTCTCCACCCAAAGCACCATACCCGCGATATGCAGTTCATTTATCAATGTTTCGTGCATGTTAAATACCTCTTTTACATGTCACTCTTGTCACTTGTCACTAATGCCCCGAGAAGTCAATAAAATCAAGGGTTTTTATGTGACAAGAGAATTTCTGTATATACAATCTGAAGTGTACCCCATGTCAAGTACAAAATTTGCTTAGTGGTAGTTCGTCCGCGACGAACTGTGATATACGAAACTATGTTCGCGGTGGACATGTATACAGGCATGAGACAGTCGGAGATAATGGGGCTTACATGGGATCGCGTAGACTTCAAAGGCGGTACAATCTATATCGACAGGCAGCTGATCCACGAAAAGAAAAAGGGAGGCGTCTATAAGTTCGGCCCGCTCAAGAACGACAAGCCCCGCCGGATTACTCCCCCACCGTCTGTTATGAAGATGCTCGGAGCCGTCAGGATACGTCAGAAGGAGGAGAAACTGCGCGCCGGTGGAGCCTGGCAGAACCCTCTGAATCTGGTATTTACGGACGCGCTCGGCGGTCACTTCTGTCATAACACGGTGTCCCACAACTTCAAGCGCATCGTTACGGCTATAGGCCTGCCCGATCGCCGGTTTCATGACCTCCGGCACACATACGCCGTCCTCGCAATACAATCCGGCGTAGACATCAAAACGGTCCAAGAGAGCCTCGGACACCATACCGCGGCCTTCACGCTCGACGTATACGGACACGTTACGGAGAACATGCAAAAGGAGGCCGCATCCCGCATGGAGGCGTTCATTACTCGCCAAAATGGGGGTAAAAAAAGCTAGTTGGGGTAAATCTAGGGGTAAACGGTTATTTATGGACATTAAAAAACCCTTGAAAACGCAGTGTTTTCAGGGGTTTCCTGCTGGCAGGGGCAGAAGGACTCGAACCCTCAACAAAGGTTTTGGAGACCCACGTGTTACCATTACACCATGCCCCTAAGGCTTTGACATTATATACAGGAGCGGGGCAGGATGTCAACCGGGAGGACCCCTGCGTTGTCCCTTACACCATAACCGGGTATATCCTGCTAATTATCAAGGTTAATATAGTTTTCTTGTGCTCCGCTAATCAATTAACGACTTCCCGGTTTTGGCATAGTTTTCTACCGCCTGCCTGAAACTTATGTTTCCGTTTGCACCAAGCAAATCCGGGTCTTCTGATTGATTAGGGTCATCCTCCCATCCGCATCTTGGACAAATCTCGTACTCAAAGTATTCACCAATGAACTTGTTAGCGCATATAGGACACACATTCTCGTAAGTATTACCTTTCATCTCTTGCCATCCTCAATCAGACTGATGCGTCTGAGGGCATCGGACTGGTTCACAAGAGGGCTCCAGACCAATTCCTTGCCAAAGGTGATATCAGGGAAATCAGGATGTATAATCCATTCTTTCCCCTTGTGCCAAGCGAATCCGCCGTGGCTGGTTTCTTTGATGATGGACCCTCGGTCGTCGTGAATCCAATACCGCTCGGCCTTTAATTCATCAGGTTTCATCGTCCACCTCGCTGTAGGAATCCAGCGTCATAAAGCACTTATGTTAACTTTGCTCGACCTGTCCGTTTGTAGTTTCTAATCGCCTCGTTCAGCGATATCTTGTTAGCGCCCCCAGTCTCATTAGGATTTTCCTCGCATACAATGTCGTGTTGCCAACCGCAAGTACCACAAATCTCAAAATACACCGTATCCTCCGGTTGTTTCGTATCGCAACAAGCGCAGTATTCAGGAAATCTATACATCTGAACCTCCCATCCTGCAGGTGTGTAGCTGTTTCTTAGTCATCAACGAATAGAACCGTCAAATTTGTTATTAGAAGTCTGGTATGTAAATCATCGGGTTCTCAATGCCAGCGGCTTTAGCCTTGGCGATGGTGATTTTCACATCTTTAATGTACGCGATGTCGCCGGGAGTCAGCTCGCCAAGCTCATCCTCGGGAACAACGCCAGTCGCGATTTGATTCAGTACGACCATCCGGGCAGTATCAACCTCGCCATCGGGTTTCATTGGAATCATTGTCGTCATCTCCTATCCAATAACAAATTGTAAGCAATTCTTTATGTCTCGTCAGTATCGGCGTCATCTGAATCGTCCGCGTCATCTAATACATGTACAATCATGCTGACCTTTGTTTTAACAGACAGGGTATTTGCAACATCGACCCGGTTTTGTGGCTTCTCACCTACAAGGTCTCGAAGGAACTCCGCCGCCTGGACATCACCATTCATTGCCTTTTTTAGTTGCGTCATAACGACCATGAATTGCTGCGTATATTTCGCGTCATCAATATCAATCCTATTATACTATTCATTATATACATCATCAAGAATAGCATACATGCCCAACACGAGCTAAAGAAAACCCTTGCCCTTCTTTATGCAATAAGCGGAGAAAAAGTGGGGCAGTGTATTTTTTGGGCATGTGAAGAATGATTATTAAAACAACTTGAACGCAAGCAAGCTGCATGGATCGCACAGCCATGTTACCGACGGCATGAAGAAGGCAAGCACTGAACGCATGGACAATTTCCCCAAGGTGCTTGAGCTGTAAACCACCTATACAAACGGCCAGTAAAAACCTATTTGGGGTATAAGTTGAGGTAAACGCCTCATATATGAGTAAAGAAATGCCTCGATTTCTCAATGAAATCAAGGCTTCTTTGTTGGTGCGGTCGACGAGACTTGAACTCGTACGGTTTTCACCACACGCCCCTCAAACGTGCGCGTATGCCAGTTCCGCCACGACCGCAGGCAGCAAGGAGGATTATAGCCCAGCAGGAATTGACTGTCAACATCGCGCCAGGCGCCAAAGGTATTGGATTCAGGCACCAAAGGTATAAGATTCAACCACCAAAGGTATTGGATTGGCTGCTTGGTTCAGCGATGGACGCAGCCGGCATGTTGGAGGCTGCCGGGGCAGGCAATATGATTGCCTCCCCGCCTTGGCGCTCAGGCGGCTCTTCCACTTTGGCCAGCTGGTCAAAGGCGCGGACCACCAGGTAGCTGTAAGGCGCGTGGTCGGCCAGGCCGGGCTCGTGGTTGACCAGTGAATGGGTGAGGCGCAGGGCTTTTACAATCATCTGGGAGAAAGCCACCGCGCCGTAGCGGTCCATCACCCGGCTGACCTGCTCCGCCATGGCGGCCACCTCGTCCCTGGGCGCCTGGGCGCCGCTAAAGTCATAATAGAACTTGCGGAAGCCGCGCAGGGTGAGCAGCAGCAGCTTTTCCGTCCATTCCTCGGCGACGGCGGGCAGCTCGGCCAGGGATTCCAGCCAGGCGCTTTCGACGAAGACCGCCAAGGAGGGGCCGATGGCCTTCAGCGGGCGCCGGGACAGGGCATCCAGGTAGGCCAGGCAGAACAGCAGGCCCAGGCGGGTGTCCCGGAGCTGGTCAAACAGAGCCAGGGTATCCAGGAACAAGGGGTTTTCCAGGTAGGGGCCGTAGCAGATGCGGCGGAAATCCTCATCCACCTCCAGGCGGTAGCAGGTGCCCAGGTGGTCCCTCAGGCCGACGCGGGTGAAGAGGTCATCGCTGACCAGGAAATGAGTCAGCGGCAGCAGCACCTCATCATGGGGCAGGTTGATGGCCACCACGGGTGAGGCGAAGCCCAGGCCGACCAGGTGCTCCCGCCGCAGGCCGGCCATCAGCTGGCGATAGGCCCAGACCTGCAGCACCGCGCCGCCCTGGCTATGCCCGGCCACCACCAGGCGGAAGCGGCTGTCCGCCCAGGCGCACTCATCCAGCACGTCCTTGAGGCTCAGGTCATGAAGGCCCAGTTCCTGCGCGGCGGTGGGGAAGCGGATGTCCGGCGCGTTGCCGATGAACTGGGCGGCAATCTTCGAAAAACCCTCGTGGAAACTATCCTCGTGGTTGAAGCGCATGTTGCCCGCCCAGTCCTGCGGGCGCTTGCCGGTGCCCATGAAGGCGATGGCCACGGTGTAGCGCCCGGGCACCTCACGCCTGATCATCACCACGGCCTTGCCGGTCTCCTGCTCCTTGTAGGCCTGCAGGTAGCCGCGGATTTCCGCCAGCGGCCGGGTGACGTTGGTGAGGCCCTTGGCCAGTCGCGGCAGCACCAGGTTGAGCGTGTTCTGGTACCAGGAGCCGGCTTCCTCCACCGCGCGTACGCCGGTGATGAGCCGGGCGTCCACCTGCAGGGTGGCGTCGGTCCAGCCGGCCTCCAGCCAGGGTGACAGGCGGAAATCATAGGCCAGCTGCGCCAGCTCCAGCCCGAAACGAGCCGCCTGGCGGTCCAACGCGCCCTGGTTGACCTTGTCAAACCAGGACAGGTCCCTCAGGTCTGTTTTGGTGTAAATTCCCAGATACGGCATACATCCCTCCCCCGCCATTCTATCACGGTTTGCAGCCGCCAGCACGGCCCGCGGGCGGACTTTGGGCAGACGCAAAGCAAACTTTGGGCAAACGCGGGAAACTTCTTGCGGCAGATGCAAGAAACTTCTTGCCTGCTGACCAAATCAGACGTATAATGCAGTTGGTTGAGTTGCGGTCTGTGGTTGAAAGCCGATGCCAGCCGCAGGCGAATCGGCCCACGTAAGCCGGCCAAAGGCTGGTGAGCATGGTGCGGTCTAGAGGTAAGCCCGGCCGGGCAAGCGGGAAACCGCGGGCCCGAGAGAGCGGCGTAGGGCGCGTAAGCGCGGAGCAAGGCTCCGGCCGGCGGGTGTGGGGTCAAAGACCAGGTCAGCGGGGCTCAACCCATTTTTTGTCAGGGGGTTTCCAACCACATGTACCAGGACAAGACCATGGTGTGCCGGGATTGCGGCAGCGAGTTCACCTTTTCTGCAGGGGAGCAGGAGTTCTACGCGGAGAGGGGATTCCAGAACGAACCGACGCGGTGCCGCGAGTGCAGGCAGAACCGCAAGGCCAGCAGGCCCGCTTCCAACGGCCCGCGCGAAATGCACGATGCTGTCTGCGCGCAGTGCGGCGCCCATACCCAGGTGCCCTTCCTGCCCAGAAACGACCGCCCCATCTACTGCAGCGAGTGCTTCGCCACCATGCGCAGGTAACAGCCGCATTTGACCGATCGGCCGCCCGGTTCGCCGGGCGGCTTTTGATTGACAGGGCTTAACAATTACAATAGTATAAAGCAATGATGTGCAAAATGTTACGGGATGGTCGGGGCGGGCGGAGGAAGCGCCTGCCCGCGGCCGCTTTGTTGCTGGCGCTGGCGCTGATAACACTGCCCTTTTTCGCGCGGCCATCTCACGCGGAAAACGAGTTGACGCTTACCGCGCCGCCCGCGCTGCGGCCCTACGCCAAGGTAGAACTGGCGCTCTCCATCCCGCAGGGTGGCAGCCTGGAAATCGACGCGCTGGCGCACGGGGAGCGCATCCCCCTGCTGCGCGGCCTGGCTGTGGAAGCGGGTGAACTGGCCCTGGAACTGGACGGGCTGAGCCTCATCGGGGAGCCGCTGCCGCGCGGGCAGGCTGAAGTGGAGGCCACATTGACAAGTGCATCCGGCACCATCACGGCGCGGGCAAGTACGCAGGTGCGCGAGCCGGCGGCCGGGCTGCTGTACGCCATCCTGTCAAGGGAGGCATTGCCGGCAGGCGGCGGCGAGGACCTATACGTTGATTACCAGCTCAGCCGGCCCGGCATGCTGCAGGTAAGGCTGTATTTATCGGGACAGCCGCAGGACATCCTGATGGCCTGGAACATTCAGCGCAACGATGCACTGCCCCACGCCTTCCGCTGGGACAGGCAGGTCAGGGGCGAGCCCGCGCCGCCCGGGGACTATGTGTTGAGCTTTCAGGCGCGCGGCAGTGAGCAGGTGGCGCTGGAGCGGCCTTTCACCCTGCTGGAGGGCGAGGCCATTCCCCTGCCTGTCACAACCAGCGCGCCAGGGCTTTTCCTGCCGGAGACCCTTGATGACAAGGCTGTTTGGGCTACGATGATGGCGCCGATTGTCATCGTGGACATCGGTGACCTGGCCCACCAAAGCATCTATGGGCAGGCGGACGCGTCCGGCGATGTGCTGGGTTATGTGCACGGGCAGACAGCCGGGCTGGAAGTGCTGGAAACGGATGTGAACGGTTTTGCCAGGGTGCGCGCCGCGCGCCACGGCGACGGGCAATGGGTGACCGGCTACATCCCGCAGAACAGGCTGAAAACCCTGATGCCGGATGACCGCTACGGGCTGCTGATCGACAAGGGCGCGCAGACGCTGACGGTCTATGAAAGCGGCCGCGTTATCGGGACCATGGGCATCAGCACCGGGGTGTATGTGCCGCCGGGGGACAATTCCTTTGACACGCTCCCGGGCGCCTTCCTGACCCAGGACCGCATCGCGGAGTTCAGCAGCGAGGGTTACCGCTACGCCTACGCGGCGCGCATTGACGGGGGCAACCTGATCCACGCCGCCGGATACCGGCTAAACGGCGGGGCCAGGACTTACGCGGAGCACCAGGCGCAACTGGGGCGGCCCGCCTCCCACGGCTGCGTGCGGGTGGACAACAGGTTGAACGACGCGGGGCTCAACGCCTGGTGGCTGTACGCCAACCTGCCGCGCGGCACCAAGGTGCTGGTGGTGGAGGGGCAGCAGGAAGCAGGCAGCGGGATGCGTGATGAGCAGGAACTTCCGGGAAACGAAGCGGCCGCACAGTTTGACGACATGCCATTTGGGGATGCTGAGGGGACAAGGGGCGAGCTCCTAGAAACAGCGGAACAGTCCATGCCTGAAGTGACTTCCGGGGAAGGCGTGGATGAAGCCGATGTTGCGCAATCACACATTCAAGAAGCAATGTCTGCTGAGGCGCCCGCTGATGCATTGGATGAATCCATGCCGGATGAAAGCCCTTTGCCGGGGGAAGCCCTGGATGGCGCGCACGGAGAGCATGATATAGCGGACACACCGGATTTCCAGGTGCTGCCGGATGAGGGCGACGCTTTATCCGCGGATACTCCCGTCATGGCAGACACCGGCGATGAGCCGCTGCCCGCGCCGGGGCTGCGGGACAGGGTCAGCATCACCCTGAGCTTTGGCGGGGACAGCATCCTGGGCAGCGAAGAGCACAAGCGCAGGCAGAGCGATTCCTTCCACAGCACCGTGGAAGCAAAGGGCTACGCCTGGCCCTTCTCCGGCCTGCGTGAAATCTTCCAGCAGGATGACCTGAGCATGGTGAACCTGGAAAACGTGCTCAAGGATGACGCCAAGGGCCTGGTCAGCCGCATCCACAACTTCCGCGGGCCGACCGCCTTCACGGAAATTCTGCGCCTGGGCGGCGTGGACCTGGTGAACATCGCCAACAACCACTTTGTGGACTACGGGCTGGACGGCCGCAACAGCACCAGGCGCGCGCTGAAGGCCGCCAACATCCCCTACGCCGGGTACAGCAGCTTGCATGTGTTTGAAAAAGCGGGCATCCGGATTGGTTTCGCCGGCATCCGGGAGACCATCTTCCACCAGAACCGCGCGCGCATCGCGGATGAAATCAATGAACTGAAAAGGCAAGGCTGCCACTACATCGTGTACACCTGCCATTTCGGCGTGGAGTATGAGGAACGGCACAACGAGCTGCAGACGCTGATGGCGCGCATGGCCATTGACGCGGGCGCCGACCTGGTCATCGGCCACCACCCGCATGTGGTGCAGGGCATTGAGGAATATGAGGGCGGGCTGATTTTCTATTCCCTGGGCAACCTGGTGTTTGGCGGCAACCTGGAACTGAGCACCTTTGACGGGCTGGTGGCGCAGGTGACGCTTGATTTTGAGGGGGAAGAACTTCTGGAGACCGCGGTGCGGCTTATCCCCGTGATCACCAGCGGCGAACGCCCGGCCAACGACTTCCGCCCGGTCATCGCGCAGGGGGAGGACAAGGCGCGCATCCTGGACACCATCCGGGCGGACAGCGAAAAAGCCTACCCCGAGCGTTTCATTGTGGGCAGGCCCGATCAGCCTTAGGCGAAGCTGCGCACCAGTTCATCCAGCCGGTTGAGGAAGCTTTGTTCGCCGAAGGTGTTGATTTTGAAGAACACCGCCTGGGAGCCGCCGGAGGTGACCGCGCTGATGAAAAGCTTCTCCCCCTGGCCGATGATTACGATGTTCAGGCTGACGCGGTTGCTGCCCACCCAGCTGTAGCGTTCATACACGCGCACCGCCACGCGGACCGCGCCGTCCCGCCAGTCGCTGCCGTCCTCAAAGCTGGCGGATACGGAGCCGCCAATAACGCCGCGGTGGATGTGATCCACAAAGCGGTCAAAATCCCCCGTGAGGCTGCGTTCCAGTTTTGCCATGTGAATTCCCCCTGTTTGTGATAAAATGCCCCTTGACGATAAAACCGGAAGGCGGAGGAGAGCATGTATACCCAGAAGGACATTGACCAGGTCAACCGGCAGCTGCGCAAGCGCGTGCTGCTGTGGCTGGTGCCGGAAGCGCTGATCCTGGCCGCGCTGGTGTACAGCTTCTTCCCGCGCCTTGAGTGGCTGTCCGGCCTGCTGCTGGCGCTGCTGATGGCGGTTCTGCTGGCCTCGCTGGCGCTCTCCATCCTGCCGGTGCGGCGCTACCGCGAGTTTTTGCGCAACGCGGTGCACGGGCGCAACCGGGTGGAAACCCACACCTACGACAGCGCGCAGGAGCAGCCGGTGATGCGGGAGGGCGTGCGCTTTTTTGAGATGACCTTCCGCGCGGACACCGTCAAGGAAGAACTGGACGAGCGCACCTACTACTGGGACGCCAACCTGCCCTTGCCCGGGTGGGAGCACGGTGAGCGGGTCACCCTGCGCTCGCACGAGAAAATGATAACCGGATGGGAGCGCGCCGGCGCCTGATTACAGGTGCTTTTGGATGTCCTTTTCCAGCTGCTCCGGCGTGGTCTGCGGCGCGTAGCGCGCGAGCGGCGTGCCGTCGCGGCCAATGAGGAACTTGGTAAAATTCCACTTGATGTCCTTTCCCAGCAAGCCGGGAAGGGCATCTTTCAAATACACGAACAGCGGGCTGGCCTGCTCGCCGTTGACATCCAGCTTTTCAAACTGGGGAAAGCCCAGGGCATAGCGGCTGACGCAGAACTCATGGATCTCATCCCCGGTGCCGGGCGCCTGGCCGCCAAACTGGTCGCAGGGAAAATCCAGGATGGTGAAGCCCTGCTCATGGTACTTGTCATACAAGGCCTGCAAGCCCTCATACTGGGGGGTGAAGCCGCAGTGGGTGGCCGTGTTGACCACCAGCAGCAGCTGGCCGCGGTAGCTGTCCAGCGGCACCTCCTTACCCTGCCAGTCCCTCACCGTGAAATCATGGATGCTCATGGCGAAACCTCCGTCCTGTTGCGATAGTTCAATGAGAAATTGACCAGGCCCAGCAGCTCCTCATCCAGCTGCCCGGGGTGGGGCACCACCGCGTGGATGGTGTACAGGCCCCGACGGATGAAGGTGGACTGCACCACCTGGGGGTGTTCGCGCGGCGCGGCGGCGTTGAAGCTGATGACCAGGTGGCGGCTGGGCCAGCCCCTGTAATTCTTCCTGAAAGGAAAGCTGACATACACAAAGGGCCGCGGCGCGCGGAAGGAGATGGTGGTTTTGTGCACCCTGACCTCACAGCCCGGCGCCAGATTGGTGAAGGCTTCGCGCAGCGCCAGGTAGATGGGCAGCTTGTCCTGCTCATCCCGGAAGAAATCCAGTTCCGCGAATGCTACTTCCATCCTGACCTCCCGATTGAAGTATACCCTGTGTATACAGCAAAACAGCGGCCGCGGATGGTATAATCCAGGCATCAAAAAGCATCGGAGGCGGCGATGGACACACACCTGCTGCACATCTACACCGGGAACGGCAAGGGCAAGACCACGGCGGCCATGGGCCAGGCGCTGCGCGTGCTGGGGCATAACAAAAAGGTGGTCATCGCCCAGCTTATGAAGGATGGCACCACGGGCGAACTGAAGAGCCTGGGCAGCCTGCCCGGCGCGGTGATTTATGACGGCTTCATCATGAAGGGTTTCCTGCGCACCCGGACGGAGGCGGAGCGCCAATTGCTGCGGGACAGGCACCGGGAGGCGCTGGAAAAGCTGATTGAGCTGCTGGAAAAAGAGCAGCCCGCGCTGACGGTGCTGGATGAACTGAACGTAGCCCTGGCGATGGGGCTGGTCAGCCCGGAGGACGCGCGGCGGCTGATTGACGTGGCGCTCAAAACAGGGGACTGCGTCGCCACCGGCCGCCACGCGGGCGAAAGCCTGATTGCGCAGGCCGCCTATGTGACGCGCATGGAAGCGGTGAAGCATCCCTTTGATGAGGGGCAGCCCGCCCGGGAGGGCATTGAGTACTGAGCAAGCCGGTCAATTCCTGTAACGCAGAATAAGCGCGCCCCAGGTCTGGATGTACTCCAGGCGGGGGGCGCGGTGTTTTGATAAATCAGTTTATTCAGTAGCCGGGCGCTTGTACACCCTCTTCCGGAAGGTTGAGCCGAAAGGCTTCGCCGATGATCGTATGCCGCCGGCCGCCGGAGCGCGCGCTGACCCTTAGGCGGTAGGCGCCGGGCGGCGCCCATTCCCCCGTGTCCGTCCTGCCGTCCCACCAGAGGCAGCTGCCCTCTTGCTGCAGGTGCAGCGGCCTGGACATCTGCCCGCGCGCCAGCGAACAGACCACGGCGCCATTTTCATCCAGGATGTCCGCCGAATAGGTCAGGGCGCCTTTGTGGCGCAGGATGAAGGCGGCCTCCTCCCCCATTTGCGGGCTGAAGGCGGGCAGGCCCTCAAGGGCCAGTTCCGGATCCGCCTCCCCTTGCTGGACGCTGAGCAGCACGCAGGTTTCCGGGGTGGACAGGTCCTCCTGCACGGTGACCAGCAGCAGCAGCGCGTAGCCGGACAGGCCCAGCAGCCCCGGCTGCACGGTCAGCGCGGCCGCCTTGCGCCCGGGCAGGACAACGCCGTCCCCGCGCCCGGGCTCCATGATGCTTTGCGGCTGCTGGAAGCGCCAGGAGCCGGCGCGCTCATACACCAACTGGTAGGCCAGGCGGCTGGTCCGGTGCAGGGTGTAGGAAAACCACAGGGGCTCCCCTTCCACGTGAAAGGCGCTGGTTTCCAGCTCCAGCCCGGTCACCGTGAAGGGGATGGCCTGGGATGATGGGTCATACACCAGGACCGGAAAATCGTCCCGCTGGGGATAGGCCTGGGGGGTGGAGGCGCCGTAGGCGCGCAGCTGGTAATCATGCAGTTCGCCCAGGGTGATGACTCCGTCGCGGTTAAAGTCCGCCGCGAAACGGCCACGGGCGCTGATGCCCTCCGCCAGCGCGCGGGCGAAATAACTGCCGCCGCGCACCTGGCCCGCGCTGTCCACCCAGAGGAAGCTGGGCTCCCTGCCGCCGGCGCTGGTGAGCACCTTGTACTGCCGCCCGCCAAAGCGGGAGGAGGGCAGCGGGCTGTCCATCCCCTTGTTGATCAGGGCGCCGGAATAGCAGGCGTCCACAATGATGACCTTGGTGCCGGGGACGGGTTCCAGCGCGGCGTGGATGGCCGCGCCGTCCAGCAGGCGCTCTTCCGCGCCGTCGCTCATCAGGGCGATGAAATCATCGCCGGTTTCGTTCAGGAGGCCGTGCGTGCTCAGGTAGAGCAGGCTGATGTCCCCCTCCGCGGCGCCTTCAAAGGCCTGCGCGGCCAGGCGCGCGAAGCCCTCCGCGTCCAGCGCCTGGTTGAGGCTGACGCGGATGCCGCGGTAGCCCCGGCTGTCCCGCAGCAGGGCCTGGCGGATGGCGATGAGGTTGTTGTAGGAGGAGGGGGTTGTGTCCGCCATGCTGACAAAATCGTCACAGGCGACCAACAGCGCGCGCAGCACCGGCCGGGGCGCGAGCATTTCTGAACTTACGGGCAGGCAGACGAGGAGGAACAGCAGGGCGAGCAAGCCGGACAGAACGCGCCTGGGCATGTGCCTCACCTCCCCTGTTCTCGTCCAGCCCATCCTAACAAAGCGGCTTCCCAGCGTCAAGGAAGGCAGATTGACAGGGATGGCGCGCGCGCATACACTGGAACAAATCAAGGGCATCTCTAAAAACCTCATGCAATATTCGCCCAAATATGATATAATATACCTATGAAACAGATAAATTTTTTTGCCGAAGATAATCGCCTTGACAGGCTCAGTAAAAT
>JAPXQZ010000002.1:0-22398 GCA_033813835.1 Clostridia bacterium
GACCCACAGCGACGCTTTCGTCAGGGACGCACGGGGGCTGTATAAGGATGCCCGGGAAGACGAAACCGCTCTGCGGTTAATGATTGCGGGTGCGCCGCGCGTCACGGTTTCCGGCGTAGCGCGCGCGAAGGACGGAGGCGCCTTCGCCGATACGGGCCTTGGCTATACCCGCGCACTCGCCGCGAAAGCCATACAGCGCGCGCAGGACAGCCCGGCGGTCACGGCGCAGCGGCAAAGCCCCGGCGTCAACGTCTTGAACGGACTGCCTTTCAAGGCTGAGGGCGACGCGCAAAAGGCAGGCCTGGTGCGCCGGTACGTCTCCCTGCTGGACGAGGCGGGGAGAGCGGACTTTGCCCGCCGCGCCGTCAGGCTCCTTCCCGCCGCACTCCCCGGTGCTGTCGGAGAACCGGGCGGCTTTTCCCTGCCGGAAGGAATGTCTGCTTCCGCCCTTTCCGATCTGCTGCGCTCCTTTGCCGGCATGGGCGACACGGGGGAACAGGGCGCGGCGCCCAGGGATATGTGGGGAAAGATGCCGCAGGGGTCCCTGGAGGCGCTTAGCGCGCTGGGGGCGTCCCAGACCGCGGGGATGCTGGACGCTTTTCTGACCTCCGCCGGAGACGCCCAGCTGGCCAGGCTCTACGACGCGCTGGTCGCGTCTGAAGCGGGCAGCCTTGAAACCGCGCTGGGTACCCTCGGTTTCACAGACCTGGCACAGCCTTCATCCATCGCGCTGTATACCGATACCTTCGAGGACAAGGAGAAGGTGTCGGAACTGCTGAAGGAATATAACGCCGGGGCTGAGGAAGGAAAGAGAATCGTCTATACGGATTACGTCGCCATGATGATCAGCTCTGTCACCACCATCGTCAACGTGATTTCCTACGTCCTCATCGCCTTCGTCGCGGTTTCCCTGGTCGTTTCCTCCATCATGATCGGCATCATCACCTATATTTCCGTCCTGGAGCGCACCAAGGAAATCGGCATCCTCCGCGCGCTGGGCGCGTCCAAGAAGGACGTCGGCCGGGTGTTCACCGCGGAGTCCTTCATCATCGGCCTGGCCGCCGGTATTCTGGGCATTGCGGTGTCCGCCCTCCTCACCCTGCCCATCAACGCCGTCATTCACCGCCTGACGGACAACGCCGGAGTCAACGCCGTCCTGCCTGCCGCTGGCGCTGTGGTGCTTGTTGGCGTCAGCACGGCGCTGTCCCTGCTGGCTGGGTTTATCCCCTCCCGCGTCGCCGCGCGCAAGGATCCCGTGGAGGCGCTGCGGTCCGAATAACCGCGGCTTCATGGCTTGTAGGTTCCATTGTTTTCCTGAAACTGAACTGTTGAAAATGACTGTAACATAAGAAAGCGAGGATGTCTGGCAGGACATCCTCCTTCTTGTCTGGATGAGCCCGTTCAGGCTTCCGGCCGCTGATCGCCAGCCTATTCTGTTTTCTTTGTCTGCGCCTGTTCCGCCAGCCACTGGTTCTTCCGGATGACGGCCTGTACGGCCTCGTGAACTGCGTGTTCGAACCCCAGTTTCGTCAGCGTGTGCATCCCTTCGATGGTAGTTCCGCCGGGCGAGGTAACCTGGTCGATCAGGGCCCGGGGGTGTTCTCCGCTAAGAACGACCATCCTGGCGCTGCCCTCCAGCATCCGGCAGGCCGCCAGCAGCGCGTCCCTGCGGGAGAGCCCCGCCTTCAGCCCGGCGCTGGCCAGCGCGTCGAGGAACAGGTATACGAAGGCGGGCCCCGCGCCGGAGATGGCGGAATAGGCGGGCAGTTTATCCTCGGGCAGGACGGCAACGCCGCCCACCGCCTCAAACAGCAATACCGCTTTTTCCATCATGGCGGGTGTCACCTGGCTGTTTTTGCACAGCGCGGTCGCGGACAGGCCGATTTTCGCGTTCATATTGGGGATGGCGGTTACCAGCGGAACCGGGCGGCCCAGCCGCTGCTCGTAATAGGACAGCGGTCTGCCGGCGGCCAGCGAGATGACCAGTTGCCCCTCAAAGAATATTTCCCCGATTTCAGCCAGCAGCGCGTCGAGCCCCTGCGGCTTGACGGCCAGCACCAGCACCTCGCTTTCCCTGGCGACTGCCTTGGCGTCGGGCAGAACCACCACGCCGCAACTGGCTTGGACCTCCTCCTGCTTGTAGGCGTTATGGTCGGTTCCAAGTATGACGGCGTTCCGGAACGCTTCCGACTGGCGCAGCCCCGTGATGATGGCGCCGGCCATATTTCCCAGGCCGATAAAGCCGATGCTGTCTTTTTTCACCGGATTTGCCCCTCCCCGGTTATCACGTACTTGTACCCCGTCAGCTCGCGCAGTCCCGCGGGTCCGCGCGCGTGCAGCTTCTGGGTGGAGATGCCGATTTCCGCGCCGAACCCGAACTCCCCCCCGTCGGTGAAGCGGGTAGAGGCATTGTGGTAGACGGCCGCCGCGTCAACCGTTGACAGGAACCGCCCGGCCGCCGCGCCGTCCGATGTGACGATGGCTTCACTGTGCCCGGTGCCGTACCTGCGGATATGGGCGAGAGCTTCGTCCAGGCTGTCCACGACCTTGCAGGCCAGTTCCAGCCCCAGGTACTCACGCCCCCAGTCCTTGTCCGTTGCGGGCACACATTCAGGCAGGATGTTCCGGGTGCGCTCGTCCCCGTGGACGACCACCCCGCTGCCCCGCAGCTGTTCCATGATCAGGGGCAGCGCCTTTTCGGCGGCGTCCCGGTGCACCAGGATGCACTCGCAGGCGTTGCAGACTGCGGGCCGTGAGGTCTTGGCGTTGTGGATGACATGGGCTGCCATTTCGGGGTCGGCGGCCTTGTCGACGTAGATATGGCAGACGCCGTCCCCGGTCTTCAGCACGGGCACCCGGGCGTTCTCGACCACGCTGTCGATCAGCCCCTTCCCGCCGCGGGGGATGAGCAGGTCCACCGCGCCCGTCAGCCGCATCAGCTCCTCCGCGGATTGCCGGGAGGTGTCCTCCACCAGTTGCACCGCGTCCTCCGGCAGCCCGGTCTCCCTCAATGCCTTTTGCAGCACCTGGGCGATAAAAAGGTTGCTGCGGATGGCCTCCTTGCCTCCACGCAGGATGCAGGCGTTGCCGGAGCGCACGCACAGCCCGGCGGAATCCGCCGTCACGTTGGGCCGCGCCTCATAGATGATGGCGATGACGCCCAGGGGCACGCTGATGCGCTTGATATGCAGCCCGTTGGGACGTTCAGTTTCCCACAGCGTCATCCCCAGGGGGTCGGGCAGTGCGGCGATTTCCCGCAGGCCCTTCGCCATGCCGTGGACACGCTCGGGCGTCAGCCGCAGCCGGTCCAGCATCGCCTCCCCCAGCCCCGCGGCCTTTCCGCTTAGAAGATCCTCCCGGTTCTCAAGGAGCAATGCTTCCCGGGATGCCTCCAGTGCGTCCGCCATGCTGTTGAGTGCCTGCGTTCGGAGGATGTCCGTGCTTTGCGAAAGCGTTACAGCAGCCTCCCGGGCCCGGAGGCCCATCTCCTTGACCGTCATCGCGCCGCCCTCAGGAACCGGGTTCCTACGCTCTCCCCGTCCAGCAGGCGATACAGGTTGTCAATCGGCCGGGCGTTGATGACGTAGGTGTCGATGCCGGCCTGTGTCGCAAGCCGGGCTGCCTGCAGCTTGGTAACCATCCCCCCGGTCCCCAGGTCCGATCCGGACCTCTGGGCCAGGGAAAGGATGTCCGGGGTCAGGTTTTCCACGACGGGAATCAGTTTCGCGCTGGGGTTCAGCTTCGGGTTCGTGTCATACAGCCCGTCCGTATCCGTCAGGATGATCAATTTCTGCGCCTGTATCAGCTGCGCGACGATGGCGGACAGGTTGTCATTGTCGCCGTAGACGATTTCCTCTACCGCCACCGCGTCGTTCTCGTTGACGATCGGCAACGCGTTGTAGGAAAACAGCCGCTCGAATACGCTGACCAGGTTCTGGTGCCGCTCCGGGTCTTCCACGTCCCCCTTGGTGATAAGCAGCTGCCCCACGGTGCAGCCGTATTCCGAAAACATCTTATCGTACAGGTACATCAGCTCGCATTGCCCGACGGTCGCCGCGGCCTGCTTGCCTGGCGTGTCGCGCGGTCTTTCCGTCAGCCCCAGCTTGCCCATGCCCACGCCGATGGCGCCGCTGGTCACCAGCACCACCTGCAGTCCCATGTTCATCATGTCCGCGAGCACACGGGTCAGCGCGTCCATCTCGCGGAAGTTGATGCCGCCGGAAGGGTAGGCCAGGGTGGACGTACCCACCTTGACCACCACGCGCGGCTTGCCGTTCGCCATTAATTCCGCCTCCCTGAAGTTCTGAATATATTATGTCATCTATGGGCGCCCGCGCGCAAGTTCAGCCGGATGGCCAGCCCGGGGTTTTCCCGGGAAACGGCGCTCTGCGCACGGAAACTTTATCAGGGGAACTGGTTTTTTCTGTACTTGCATTGGAAAGCAAAACCGCGGGCAGCCGCCCGCGGTTGACTCCTGCCGGAATTACTTGATTTCGACGGTCGCGCCGACTTCCTCGAACTGCTTCTTGATCTTCTCGGCTTCGGCCTTGGGCAGGCCTTCCTTGATGGTCTTGGGGGTGGACTCGACGAACTCCTTGGCTTCCTTCAGGCCCAGGCCGCTGACGACCTCGCGCACGACCTTGATGACCTTGATTTTCTCGGCGCCGGCGTTGGTGAGCACGACGTCAAACTCGGTTTTCTCTTCCACGGGGGCGGCGGCGGCCGCGGCGGCGGGGGCGGCGGCAGCGACGGGCGCAGCGGCGGACACGCCGAACTTTTCTTCCAGTTCCTTGACCAGCTCAGCCAGTTCCAACACGGTCATCGACTCGATTGCGGACAGGATTTCTTCGCGTTTCATGGGTTTTCCTCCAATTAATGATATGTGGTTGCCAGGGTAGGTTTAGGCTTCAGCGGCTTCCTTCTGCTTGCGCACGGCGTCCACCGCGTAGACCAGCGAGCGCAGGGTCGCGCTGAGTACGCCGACGAAATTGGTGATGGGGGCGTTGAGGCTGCCCATCATCTTCGCGATGAGCACTTCCTTGGGCGGCAGTTTGGCCAGGGCCATGACAGCCTTGGAATCCACCACCTTGCCTTCCACCAGGCCGGCCTTGATGGTCATCTTCTCGGACTTGCTCTGCTCGATGAATTCACTGATGATTTTCGCGGGCGATACCTCGTCCTTCATCCCGAAGGCGAAGGCGGAGGGGCCGACGAGCAGATCGTCCAGCTCTTTGATGCCGTGCTCGTTGAGCGCGCGGTGCATCAGGGAGTTCTTCAGCACCACGTAATCGACGCCCGCCTCGCGGAACTTGACGCGCAGGGCTGTGATTTCCTCCACTGTGATGCCCTTGAAATCCACCATCACCATGCTCTTGGATTTTTCCAGGCGGCTGGAGATTTCCGATACCTTCTGCATCTTGGCTTCCAGGTTCTTGTTGACCTTCTGTTCCATGCTTTGTTTGTTCACCCGCTTCCCGGCTGATTATTTGAAAAACCCTCGTGCGAACGGCACAAGGGCATACGGTTCATGCTCTCGCGCCTCGGCGGGCGGCTTTCGCCATTATGCGCTCGCGCGCTGCCTGCTGTCTCTGGCACCGGCTTTTCAAGCCGCAGCGAAGATACCATGGGGAAGCGGTCCTGTCAAGCCCTTTTCGCGCCGGATAGCGGTAGAAGGAAGCATTCACCATTTTTCCCGGTTGACCGCGGGTCTTCGTATGTGCTATATTGACCTCCGGCCGCTCGGGAGGGGCTTTCAAGTGCGCGCTGCGCTGCCCCGGGCTCACGCCTGATGCCCGGCGAGTAAACGAACGGAGGTGCTGCGAGTGTACGCAATCATTGCGACCGGCGGCAAACAGTACCGTGTCTCCGAGGGGGACACCATCTACGTGGAGAAACTGGACCTGGAGCCCGACAGCGAAGTCACCTTCCCGGTGCTTATGCTGGGCGGGGATACCGTCACGATGGGAACGCCCGAAGTGAAGGGCGCCAGCGTCAGGGGCAAGGTTGTCCGTCACGGGAAGGGCCAGAAAATCATCGTCTTCAAGTACAAGGCCAAAAAGAACTACCGCCGCAAGCAGGGGCATCGCCAGCCCTTTACCCAGGTGGAAATCACCGCCATCACAACCTGAGATGACCGCCATCCGCCTGCTTTACGCCCCATCGGGCCTGCTGGCGGGATATGAGGTGTCCGGCCATGCGGGCGCCGGAACCCACGGAAACGATTTGGTCTGCGCTGCGCTCTCCCTGCTGTCCACGACCTGCGCCAACGCGCTGGAAAGCGTCGCGGGAGAGAAGCCGACAGTCGCCCAAAGGGACGGTTACCTCAGGGTTACCCTCAAGCCAATCCAGTTGAACCCCGACGCGCTGGCCATCCTGAAAACCTTCCAGCAGGGCGCGCAGGATCTGGAACAAGCCTATCCCGAACACGTCCGCCTGCTGACGCGGGCGCTATGAAGAAACGGAGGAAATCCCCATGCTGAAACTCAACCTGCAGTTGTTCGCCTCCAAAAAAGGCGTCGGTTCTTCCCGCAACGGCCGCGACAGCGCCAGCAAACGCCTGGGCGCAAAGCGCGCGGATGGCCAGTTCGTGCTTGCCGGCAATATCTTGGTGCGCCAGCGCGGCACCAAAATCCATCCCGGCGACAACGTGGGCAAGGGCAAGGACGATACCCTCTTCGCCCTCTCCGACGGCCTGGTACGCTTCGAACACCTGGGCAAGGCGCGCAAGAAGGTCAGCATCCATCCGGTCGAGGAAGCCGCCGTCCAGTGACTGATCTGCCGCCTGAAAGCCCTGCCGGACCGGCGGGGCTTTTTCCGTTTACCGCGCGGACTTTTGTTCGCGAGCCGGCAGGCTGACTCCCCTAATTGTTAAATAACTGTAATCATTTCCGCGCAGAGGGTACCAATGCCCCTTCGTTTGTTGTATACTCAAATCACGTAAGCATAGTGAAAGGAAGAAGGCCCGGTGAAATCCATCATCAGCAGCATCGAGTCCTTTTTCTGGAACTTGTTCAACCGCGTCCAGTTCAAGGACGTTATCGACATCCTCATCATCGCCCTGCTGCTGTACAAGGTGTTCCAGCTCACCCGCCAGACGCGCGCCGGTCAGGTGTTCCGGGGGTTCCTGCTGCTCATCATCATCAACTGGCTGTCCGGCTTCCTGGGGCTCAAAGCCCTCAACTGGCTCATCATGAACGTCGTGAGCAACGGCGCTATCGTGTTGCTCATCCTGTTCCAGCCGGAGCTTCGCCGCGCGCTGGAGCAGATCGGACGCGGGGCGCGGTTCGGCCATTTGTCCGAAAACCTGGACGAGGGCAGCCGCATTGTCTTCGAGGTCAGCCAGGCGGTTTTAAGCCTGTCACGCCGGCGCGTCGGCGCGCTCATCGTGTTTGAGCAGCGAACCGGCCTGCGGGATTTCATCGACACCGGCACCTCGATTGACTCCAAGATTTCCGGCCCGCTGATTTCCAATATTTTCGAGCCCAATACACCCCTGCACGACGGCGCGGTCATCATCCGGGACGACCGCATCGTGGCTGCGGGCTGCGTCCTGACCCTCAGCGACAACAGCTCCCTGGGCCGGGAACTGGGCACCCGCCACCGCGCCGGCCTGGGCGTGACGGAGGGCACGGACGCCATCGTCCTCATCGTCTCGGAGGAGACTGGCATCATCTCCATGGCCCAGGCGGGCAGGCTGACCCGTCACCTGGATGCGGAGGCCTTGAACCGTGTCCTCAGCAGCATGTACAAGCACGAAAAGATGACCTTCAAGAAAGCGGCCCTGATGCTCCGGGATGCCTTTGGCCGGAAAGGGGCGCGGGAATGAGCGGGAAGCCGCGCAGACACGAACCCCAGAAGCGCGCCCTGCGGGAGGTGTCGCGCAGCGCGCTGAACTTTATCAAATCCAACTGGAAGCTCAAACTCGTCAGCCTCGCCGTCGCCCTCATCATCTGGGGCGGATTGATCAGCGAGGACGCGACCTTGACAAGGGAAAAGACGTTTTCGGACGTCCAGGTCACCGTTACCGGCACCGACGCCCTGCAGCGTAACGGCCTGATCATCACCCGCGGACTCGCCAATCTGGCGCCTGTCCGCATCAAGGCCGAGGTGCCCCAGCGGGTTTACGACAGCGCGACCGCCTCAAATTACAGCGTCCGCGTGGACGCGAGCCGCGTCAACGCGCCGGGGGAGCAAAAGCTGCCCATTCTGACCAGTGCCTCCAACATCTACGGCGCCGTCACCTGGATGTCGGAGGAAGACGTCACCGTATTCGTCGAGGAATATGTGACCAGACGCCGTGTTCCCGTCAGCCTTGAAACCTTCGGCAGCCTGCGGGACGGCTATTTCGCGGCGCCGCCCAGCGTGGATCCGGGAAACGTGGTCATCTCCGGCCCCCGCTCGATGGTGGAGCGGGTTTCCCAGATTGTGGCTGCCTATAACCAACAGATGGTCGACGGCGAAGCCGGCATTGTCTATTCCGCGGTTCCCTTCCGGCTTGTCGCGCGGGACGGCACGGAAATCGCAAACGACCTCATCAGCGTGACCAGCGAGAACGTCCTGCTGGATACCCTTTTGGTGGAGCAGCGCGTCTATCCGACCAGGTCCGTCCCCGTGAACCTCACCGGCGTGGTGAGGGGGGAGGCGGCGGCGGGCTATGCCGTTGCGTCTGTCACCGCGGACCCTGCCTACCTGGTCGTGGCGGGGGAGCAGGCGGATATCGACGGCATCCTGATGCTGGACCTGTTGTCTGACATCGACATCAGCGACCGCCGGGACACCGTCATCCGCGCGCTGCGGGTGGAAAAACCCGTCGGGGTCGTCCATCTGAGCGACAATGCCGTGTATGTGTCAGTCGAAATCGCGCCGGTCACGCCGGCTTCCGGGGGAAATCCTTGAACGTCCTTGCGGATCGTTTGTTCGCGCTGCTGCTGGGATGGACGCGCGCGCTGTTCAACAGCTTGTGGAATCTGGTAACGGACCCCACTGCTGGAATATCCGATTTCATCCGGCGCTTCTGGCTTCCCATGATCCTTGTCATTCTGGTTTTCGGCACCGCCATGGATTTCATCGTCTGGCTCATCCGCTGGCGCCCTTACCTCATCTGGCGCGACTGGTTCCGCCGCCGGGACGCCCGCAGGCGGCTCACGCTCACCCGCCACTATATGGAAGACCTGGACCATTCCCCGCTGGACCTGCCCGAGTACCGGGAGGGTGCGGCGTACGGTTCCTACGCGCAGGACGAACCCGTCTATTTCGATTTCGGACAGCAGGCGGCTCCTCCCGCGGAGTACCTGACTCCCGGCGGGTATCCATCCGGAGGTTACCCGCAAGCTCCGCCGCAGGCTCCCCTGTATACGCCGGTATTGCCCTGGGAGCAGTACAGGCCGGCGGAGCCGGCGTCCGATGGACAGGTCGCGTACGGCGCGTCCGAATGGCAGGAAAACAACCAGGCGGCAGTCCCGGAGCGCATGGGGCAGGATACCGCCTGGATGGAAGCGGAATATGCCGAGTCGCCCGCGCCGCTTACAGACCCGGCGTACCCGGAGCGCCGCCGCCGCGCCGGCTCCCGCAGAGGCCGTCAGTCCGGGCTGCTGCGCAGCCTGAAGGAAACCCTGTTCGACCAGGAGGACGCCCTGGCGCCGCTGGATGCCCTCCCGCCGCCGATTCCACAGGAAGAGGCTTACCATAAACCCTATTATCCGCAGAACTACAATTACAAGCCGACCGCCCAAGACAGGGAGCCGCCCCTGGACCTGCCGCCGGGATGAGCGGCTCCGCATCTGGGTTTCCGCCGGGATTCACGGACGGAATCGCGCCGCTTTTAGGGGATGAGCTTCCTGACTTTCTGGCTGCGCTGCGGGGTTCCCCGCGGCGCGGCCTGCGTTTTTCCGCGCGGAAGGCCGCTCCCGTTCTTGCCGGGCTGGCGGAACCGATCGACTGGGCGGATAACGCCTGGCACCTGCCGGAGGGCGCTGCCCTGGGAGCGCACCCGCTGCATTGGGCGGGCGCCTTTTACCTGCAGGAACCCAGCGCGATGGCGGCGGTTGCGGCGCTCGCGCCGCAACCGGGGGAGCGCGTCCTGGACCTGTGCGCCGCCCCCGGCGGCAAAGCATGCCAGATCGCGGACCGGATGCATGGCACCGGACTGCTCCTGGCGAACGACCCTGTGCCGGCCCGCGCGAAGGTACTGGGCCGCAACCTGGAGCGGATGGGCATCACCAATGCCGTCGTCCTGTGTGAGCCGCCTTCCCGGCTGGCCGCGGCGACCCCGCCGGAGTCCTTTGACCGAGTGCTGGTGGACGCGCCCTGCTCAGGGGAGGGAATGTTTCGCAAGGAACCAGCCGCCATGGCGCAATGGCACAAAGAGCTGCCCGCCTCCTGCGCGAGGCGGCAGTCCTCCATCCTCGACTGCGCGGTCGCCATGCTGCGCCCCGGAGGACTCCTGGCGTACAGCACCTGCACCTTCAACCGCCAGGAAAACGAGGGCGTGGTCGAGGAATTTCTCAAACGCCACCCCGCGTTCTCGCTGGTGCCCTTCGCCCTGCCCGGGCTGCCGTCCGCACAGGGCGGCATCTTGCGCCTCTGGCCCCACCGCATGCAGGGAGAGGGTCATTTCGTCGCCTTGATGCGCAAGACAGGCCAGGCAGCCGGCATTACAAAAAAGCCTTCCGCCGGAGGAAGGGAGGAGAGGGGGCTGGACGCCGTGAATCGCCTGCTGGGGGACTGGGTGCGGGGGGATATCCGGGCGAACGCGCAGTTTGCGGGGCGGGCGGTGTCTGCGCCCGTGGGATACGCGGATTTTTCGGGGCTGAACATCCTTCGCCTCGGGCTGCACCTGGCGGACCTGTCCGGCAGGGCGCCCCGGCCGGAACACGCCCTTGCCCTCGCGGCGGACGCCGCAAAGGTCGTGCCGCTGGATGACCATACGGCGGAGTGTTACCGCCGCGGGGAGGAACTGCCCTGCCCAGCCGCGCTTTCCGGTTTCGCCGCGGCGTCCTGGCTGGGCTGGAACCTGGGCTGGGGCAAAGCGGTCTCCGGCACGCTGAAAAACCATTATCCCAAGGGTCTGCGCCGTCCGGCGGCGGACGAATGAACGACGGACGCCTGTTTTCAATGTTTTGCGGAAGCCGGCCGGTATTTGCTCAAGGCATCCTTAGAGGCTGAGAAACTCCACTTCCGGCATCCCACCCGCCTGCAGATGGAACAGCGCGTAGTCGCCCCGCGCCAGCGCGCCGGGGTTGACGCACAGCACACCCGATACGGTTTCCGCCCCTTGGCGGTGCGTGTGCCCATAAACGGCGACGCTGGCCCCGGTATCCCGGGTGTCCCGGGCCAGCAGCGCCAGGGTCATCTTGACGCGCTGCAGGTTGCCGTGGGTCAGGAAAATCCGTGCCTCGCCAAAGGAGAGGTTCCTCGCCCGCGGGACGGACGGGTCCTCCGGGTCGCAGTTGCCGCGGACCGCATATACGGGCGCCAGGCTGCCAAACGCGTCCGTGTCACCCGCGCCGTCCCCGGCAAACAGGATGCCGGAAAGCCCCGCTTCCTCCCTCGCGCGCCGCAGCAGCGCCTCCAGCATGCCCTTTTCATGGTGGGAGTCGGAGAACACCAGCAGTTTCACGGCAACGCCTCCATCAGCAGGGCTATGGCGCGCGCGCGATGGCTGATCCGGTTTTTTTCGTCCTCCGGCATTTCGGCGAAGGTCTTTCCGCCCGCCGCCTCAAACAGCGGGTCGTAGCCGAAACCGCCGCTTCCCCGCGGGGAATCTGCCAGCCTGCCTTCGCAGACCCCGGTAACCACCCGCGTCTCCCGCCCGGGTTCAGCCAGCGCGAGGCAGCTGACAAACCGCGCCGCCCGGTCGCTGATCCCCGCCATGTTTTTCAGCAGCAGCTCATTATTGGCACGGTCGTCGCCGTGCACGCCCGCGTAGCGCGCGCTGTTCACGCCCGGCGCGCCACCCAGCGACGCCACCTCCAGCCCCGAGTCGTCTGCGAGGCTCATCAGCCCGGTCGCGTCGCGGACCGCCTCTGCCTTCAATACGGCATTATCCTGGAAGGTTGAGCCGGTTTCCTCGATTGTCCCAATGAAGCCCGCTTCCTGCATGCCGATGACGCGAAAACGCTTCCCGAGCATTTGCCGCAATTCCAGCAGTTTGTGCGCGTTGGCGGTGGCCGCGACCAGCATCCGGGGAGGTGCGATATGGGCGGCCATGGCGCCCAGCGCAACCCGCTGGAAGGCCATCAATTTTCGGATTCCGCCTTCGGCAAGTCCCAGCATCTCCCGCAGTGCGTCCGGGGAGAAGGCACCGCCCTCGCCGGTGCCCTGCACTTCGATGAGGCCGCCCTTGTCGTTCATGACAAAGTTCATGTCGGCGTCCGCGCCGCTGTCCTCTTCGTAGCAAAGATCCAGGGCCGCCTGCCCGCCTACGATGCCGCAGCTGACCGCGGCCACCTGCCCGGTAATCGGGGATTCCTTCAGGCGGCCATCCTTTACCAGGGCATCCACTGCCTGGCACAGTGCCACGAAGCCGCCGGTAATCGCTGCGGTGCGCGTCCCGCCGTCCGCCTCCAGCACGTCGCAGTCGATGGCCATGGTCAGATCTCCCAATCGGCGAAGGTCGACCGCCTGGCGAAGGGAACGGCCGATGAGCCGGCTGATCTCGATGCTCCTTCCGTCGCGCTTCACGCCGTCCCGCGCTTTCCGCCTGCCGGTGGAGGCGGGCAGCATCGCGTACTCCGCCGTCAGCCAGCCCTGTCCCTTTCCTTTCAGGAAGGCCGGGACGCCCGGTTCGACGGATGCGGTCACGATAACACGGGTGCCGCCAAAAGACGCGAGGCAGCTGCCAAAGGCTGTGCGGACGAATCCCGGCAGCAGTTCAATGGGGCGCAGTTGGTCCCATTCCCTTCCATCCGTTCTTGCCATTTCCTCCTCCAATGAAACGGCGCCCCAAAACAGGGCGCCGTTCCGCTGCGGCCGACCCTCAGGTCAACAGCTCGCCCTCGTTTTCCACGGTCACTTCCTCAACGTTGCGGATCGCCCAGCGGGCGAAGACGATTTCGGTGTTCTCGCGGCCAACACTCATTGTAACATCGTTATCCCGCAGGCTCTTGATGGTGCCGTAGATGCCGCCGATGGTGCAGATGCGGTCGCCCGGCTTCAGGTTGGCCAGCATGTCCTTGACTTTCTTGTCCTTCTTGCGCTGCGGCCGGATCATCAGGAAGTAGAACACGGCGACAATCAGAATCATGGGCAGGAACATGGTCAGCAGGGAGCCCGCGCTGTTGGGGTCGGTCCCGGCGGCCGCGCCCGCCACGGGTGCGCTTGCTTCCGCCATCGCGGAGGGTAGCCTGATCAGCCAGTCAAACATTCAATTTCCATCCTTTCAATGAGCCGTCTGACGTTTTCGGGGGGATTATACCAACTCGTTCCGCTCCGCGCAAGGGTGGGCGCGTGATATCCCGCAGGATTGCGCCCTGGTGGTTGAAAAGCCGGATTGCCATGGTATAATACTTCGAACGTCAATCGTCGATTGAAAAGGAGTGTTCGCATGGCCTTGGAAGTGATGCGGTTGATTCTGTCTGAGGAACAGGCGGCGAGCGCCGCCGTCTCAGAAGCGCAGCAAAGCGCGAACGAAGCCGTGAAAGCCGCGGAGGCCGCCGCCGCTGAGCAGGAGCGCGCCGCCGCGGTTGAAAACCGCGCCGCGTACCACCGCCTGCTGGAGAAGGCGCGCGCCGGCGTCCAGTCCGAGCTGGACGGCGGACGGCAGTCCGCGCGGCAGGCAATTGAACGCTTCGTGCAGCAGGCAAGGGAGCGGCTGCCGGAGGCCGCTGAATGGGTAGTGACCGAGGTGCTCAATGGCCGTCGCTGAGATGAAGCGCGTCCAGATTTTGCTGATGCGGCGGGATCAGGAGCGGTTGATTTCCATGCTGCAGCGCTTCGGCTGCGTACACCTCACCCAGGTGGAGGCGCCGGAAGGCGAGTTCCAGCCTGCCGCCGGACTGGCGGAAGCCCAGGTCGCGGAGGATCTCAACACGCTGCGCTGGGCGATTGCCCGGCTGTCCCGCTTTGACAGGGAAAAACGCTCGATGTTCGCTCCCCTCCCGGAAGCGGGGGTTGCCCTGCTGCAGGAAAAGGAGCAGCCCGAAGCGATGGATGTCGTCCGTCAGGTTGAGCTGCTGGAGCGCCGCGCGGGCGACCTGCGCGGTCAGGAGACGCGGCTGCGCCTGCAGGCCGAGCAGATGCTGCCCTGGCTGTCCCTGGACGTGCCGGTTGAGGCGTTGAGAGACACCGCCGCCACCCGGGTGCTTACGGGGCGCGCCAGCGCCCGGGGCCTGGCGCAATTGGCGGAGGACTGGCGGGGCAGAACCGCCCTGGTTCGGACTTTGCATACCGAGAGGGACGACGCTTATTTTCTGGCCTTCGTCCACCGCTCCGAGGCGGAGGAATTCCTGTCCGCCCTGCGGGCTGTCGGGTACCAGCACGCGGCGCCGCCTTCTGGCATCGGAACAGTGGAGCGGCAGCACGAGGCCGCCTTGGCCGAGCTGGCTTCCCTGGAAGCCGGCGCCCGGGAGGTGGACGCGCAGCTGGCTGCCCTCGCCGAACGTTTGCCCAGGCTACGGCTGGCCTATGAAGCGCTGATTGCCCGGCAGCAGCGTCTGGAAGCCCGCGGCCGGATGGCGCACACAGCCTCCGTATCCCTGCTCTCCGGCTGGGTGCCCGCCCACGTGGCGCAGCCTCTGGAACAAAAAGTCAAGGACGCTTTTCCCGACGCGCAGGTTGCCCTCACAAGCCCGGAGGAAGGCGAGGAGCCCCCGGTGCTGCTGCGCAACAACGTGCTGGTGCGGCCCTATGAGGCGGTCGTTACGGGATTCTCGTTGCCTGCCCCGGACGCGGTGGACCCGACTGCCGTCATGATGCCGTTTTTTGCCTGTTTCTTCGGTATGATGGTGTCGGACGCCGGCTACGGGCTGATGATGGCCATCCTGATTCCCATTCTGGTCAAAATCATGAAACCTTCCGAGGGCGGGAGGAAGATCTTCTGGATCCTGGCTGGCGGCGGCCTGTCCACGATTCTCTGGGGCGCGCTGTACAACACCTGGTTCGGCTTTGCGCCCTGGCCCTCGGTCTTTGACCCGGTCAACAACTCCCTGCCCGTGATGGCGGTGTGCGTCGGCATCGGCGCCCTGCACCTATTCGCCGGCCTGGGCATCGGCGCGTACCAGAATATCCGCGCCGGCAACACGATGGACGCCGTGTACGACCAGCTCAGCTGGCTGATGGTCGTCATCGGCCTGGGCTTGCTCGCGCTCCCGCAGACATCCACCGTCGGGAAATGGATGGCCCTGGCCGGTGCCCTCATCGTGCTGCTGACGGCGGGGCGCAACAAGACGAAAAACCCGCTCAAGCGCGTGTTGTCCGGCCTGGGCGCGCTCTACGGCGTGACCAGCTGGATTTCGGACCTGCTCAGCTACATGCGCCTGTTTGGCATGGGCTTGGCCACCGGCGTCATCGGCATGGTCATCAACCAGCTGGTCGGCATGATCATGGGCGGCGGCATCATCGGCAAGGTCATCGGCGCCGCCATCTTCGTGGGCGCCCACCTGTTCAACGCGGCGATCAACATCCTAGGCGCCTACGTGCACGCCTGCCGACTCCAGTACATCGAGTTTTTCGGCAAGTTTTACCAAGAAGGAGGTAAGCCCTTCAACCCCTTGCGGTTCTCGCCCCGCTACGTCCGCCTCGCGGAACGGGACTGACCACCGGCGCCGCCTGAATCTGCTTTCAAATTATTGTTGGGAGGATACTCAAATGGAACTCACCATCGGCCAGGTTCTCACTCTCGTCGCCGCCGCCCTCTCCGTCACCCTGGCGGGCGTCGGTTCCGCCAAGGGCGTTGGCCTTGCGGGGCAGACTTCGGCCGGCGTCTCCTCGGAAAGCCCGGAACTTAACTCCAAGCTCATGGTGCTTCAGATTCTGCCCGGCACCCAGGGCATCTACGGCTTCCTCATCGGCGTCATCATCCTGGTCAACACGGGTGTGCTGGGCGGCGCGATGAAGGCGGTAAGCCTGATGCAGGGCCTGTCCTATATCGGCGCGGTACTGCCGGTTGCCATTGTCGGCTATCTGTCGGCCATCCACCAGGCCAACGTCGCCTCCGCCGGCATGCTGATGGTCGGCCAGCACCCCGAGATGTCCGGCAAGGCCATCACCATGACGGTCATGGTGGAAACCTACGCCGTGCTGTCGCTGCTGGCTTCCTTCCTGATGGTCAACGCCATCAAGCTGTAAGGTGAGCGGAATGGATACGCAGCCCATCCTGGACCGCATCCGGGAGGACGCCAGCGAAGCGGCCAAAAAGTTGCTGCGGGAAGCGGAAGACCGTGTGCTGACCATCCACGAGCAGGCCGACCTGCGCGTGGCAGAACTGCGACGGGACACGGAGAACAAGGCGCGGGAGGAGTCCGTCCTGCAGGCGGAACGCATGCGGCGCCTGGCCCAGCTGGAGGACCGGAAGGACCGCCTGGCCGCCATGCGCGGCATGGTGGACGAGGCTTTTGTGATGGCGCTCTCTCGCCTGCACGCGCTGGATGACGCTGAGGCTGCCGCGTACTTCATCAGCCTCATCGCGCAAAACGCTGTCGGGGACGAGACGGTCACCCCGGGAGAGATTGGCGCAGGCTTTTATGGGCAAGTTTTCCTGGAGAAGGCGAATGCCGCCCTCCGGGCTGCCGGAAAGCCGGCGGGGCTGACGGATGCCGGCGGGCGGGTCCCGGGCGTCCGCGGCGTAGTACTTAAAAGCGCCTCCGGTGAACTGCACTGCACCTTTGAGTCCGCGCTGGAAAGCCGGCGCGAGGCGATGGAAGCGTCCGTGGCGGGCATCCTGTTCCCCGACGCGGGCCATTGAGGAGGCCTTGATGCCGCAACCAAGCGTCGCCTACGCGGTAGGCCGCGTCCGCGCCCAGGCGCGCAAACCCCTTGGAGAAGCCCAGCTGGAGCGCCTGCTGACGGCGCCGGACTATGACGAGGCGCTGCGCCTGCTGGGCGAGATGGGGTGGCCGGAGCCGGAGGGCCGGGACGTCCAGGCGCTCAGCGTGGGCATGCTGGAGAAAGCCTGCGCGGAACTGCGCAGCATTTCGCCGGATCCGAATCTGACAGACCTGTTCCTGCTGCGGCACGACGCGCAGAACCTCAAGGCGCTGCTGAAGGCCCGCGTGCTGGGTGTGGAGCCGGAGGCGCTGTCCCGCTGCGGGACGATACCGGTGGACGTGCTCCGCCACGCCGTGACCGAGCACAACTACAAGTTGCTGCCCGAAGCGTTCAAGGCCGCGATGGAGGCGCTGGAAAAGCGCGTCGCCATCGATCCGGACCCGATGGAGATCGACGTACGGATGGATCAGGCGCTGTACCAACTGATTGGCGACCGTCTGCAAAAGGGCGGGTCTGAAGCCGCGCGCAAGTTCTTTTCCGCCAAGGCAGACCTCCAAAACGCGGTGACCTATCTGCGCCTGCAGGCTGTAGGCCAGGACGAGCTGAAACTGGCGGACTTCCTGTTGCCGGGCGGCAGCGTTAACAAAACGGACTGGCTTAAGCTGCCCACTCGCCCGGAGAGCCTGCCCCGCCTATTTGCGGCCTACGGCCGGACTGTCACGGCGGCGCTCATCCGCGCGGCGGCGGACCCCAGAGCCATCCCCGCGCTGGAAAAGGCCGCGGACGACTACCTGCTGGGTTTGTTCAGGCCGCTGCGCAACCAACCCTTTTCGACGGACGTGCTCATCGGCTGGCTGCTCGCGCACGAGCGGGAGACCGCCGCGGTCCGCCTCATCCTGGCCGGCAAGCTCAACGGTTTCCCGCAGGAACTCATCCGGGAAAGGCTGCGTGAAGCGTATGGCAGGTAAACAGCTGCAAATGGGCGCGGTGGGGGAGGAGGACGTCATCCTGGCGTTTCGCGCCATCGGCGCCCTGACCATCCCCGCCGCCACCCCGGACGAGGTGGCCGCCGCACTCCATCGTTTAAGCCGCGAGGGGATTCCCGTCATTTTCATCACTGAGGCCGCGGCGCGCATGGCGCCTGAGGCCGTTTCTAGGTACGAGCAGACGCCCGACACGGCCGTCATCCCCATCCCCGGCATCCGGGGCAGCGACGGGTATGGCGCGCAGCGCGTGCGCGACAGCGTCATCAAGGCCATCGGGGCGGACATCCTGGTGCATCAAGACAGAAACGAGGGATAATCAGCATGGCCCAGGGCAACATCATTAAAGTCGCCGGTTCCCTGATTGTGGCGGAGGGAATGGGTTCCGCGCGCATGTTCGACGTGGTGCGCGTGAGCGAGCTTGGCCTCATCGGGGAAATCCTCGAGCTGCGCGGCGACCGCGCCTCCATCCAGGTCTATGAGGAAACCAGCGGCCTGATGCCCGGGCAGCCGGTGGAAACCAGCGGCGCCCCGCTCTCCCTGGAGCTGGGGCCCGGCCTCATCGAGGCGATTTTTGACGGCATCCAGCGCCCCCTTAACCTCATCCGGGAGCAGGCGGGCGACCGCATCACCCGCGGCATCCGCGTGCCCGCATTGGATCGCGAAAAGGAGTGGGACTTCGAGCCCCGCATCGCCGCGGGCGACCGGGTAACCCGCGGGGACGTCCTGGGCGTGGTACAGGAAAGCCCCGTGGTCGAGCATCGTATCATGGCGCCGGAGGGTTGCGAGGGCACCGTCCAGTCTGTCAAGGCGGGCAAGGCCCGCGTGACCGATGTCGTCTGCGTCGTCGAAAGGGAGGACGGGCAGCGCCACGAGGTCACCATGCTCCAGCGCTGGCCGGTCCGCCGCGGCCGCCCCTACGCCGAAAAGCTCTTTCCCCAGTCGCCCATGGTGACCGGGCAGCGGGTCATCGACACGCTCTTCCCCATCGCCTCCGGCGGCGTGGCGGCCATTCCCGGCCCCTTCGGTTCAGGCAAGACGGTCGTTCAGCACCAGCTGGCCAAATGGGCGGACGCGGACATCATCGTCTACGTCGGCTGCGGCGAGCGGGGCAACGAGATGACGGACGTCCTCAAGGAGTTCCCGGAACTGCATGACCCGCGCACCGGGCAAACCCTGATGAAGCGCACCGTGCTGATCGCCAACACCTCGGACATGCCCGTCGCCGCGCGAGAGGCGTCCATCTACACCGGCATCACCATCGCGGAGTATTTTCGTGACATGGGTTACCGCGTCGCCATCATGGCAGACTCCACCAGCCGCTGGGCGGAGGCGCTGCGCGAGATGAGCGGACGTCTGGAGGAGATGCCCGGCGAGGAGGGCTACCCCGCCTACCTGTCCAGCCGCATCGCCGAGTTCTATGAGCGGGCCGGCGTGGTCAAATGCCTGGGCACGGACGGCCGCGTCGGCGCGATTACCGCCATCGGCGCCGTGTCGCCTCCCGGCGGCGATATCTCCGAGCCCGTTTCCCAGGCGACGCTGCGGATTGTCAAGGTGTTCTGGGGCCTGAGCGCCCAGCTGGCCTACAAGCGGCATTTCCCGGCCATCGACTGGCTGCTGTCCTATTCCCTCTATATCGACAACCTCGGGGAGTGGTTCACCGACCACGTCTCCCCCGAATGGAACGAGCTGCGCGGGAAGACGATGCGCGTCCTGCAGGAGGAAAGCGAGCTGGAGGAAATCGTCCGCCTGGTGGGCACCGACGCCCTGGGCTGGAAGGACCGGCTGACCATGGAGGTCGCCCGATCCATCCGCGAGGATTACCTGCACCAGAATGCCTTTGACGAGATTGACACCTACACATCCCTGGAAAAACAGTACCGCATGCTGCGGCTGATTCTGGACTACGGCGAGAAGGGACAAATGGCGCTGGATGCCGGGGTCAACCTGTCCGACGTCATCGGCATGCCCGTCCGGGAGCGCATCGGCCGGGCGAAATATACGCCGGAGGATTCCCTGGCCTACTTTGACCAAATCGAGGCGGAGCTGGCCGAGCAGGCCGGCGCGCTGATCAACCGGGGAGGGCTGTAAAATGCTCAAGGAATACCGCACCATCCGCGAACTGGTGGGCCCCCTGATGCTGGTGGACCACGTCTCCGGCGTTGGCTATAACGAGCTAGTCGAAATCAGGGAGCAGTCCGGCGCCCTCCGGCGCGGCAAGGTGCTGGAAGTCAGCGGTGACAGCGCGCTGGTCCAGCTGTTTGAAAGTAGCCACGGCCTGCAGATGGACAACAGCACCGCGCGCTTCCTCGGGCGCAGCATCGAGCTCTCCGTCTCCATGGACATGCTCGGCCGCGTGTTCGACGGCATGGGCAACCCCAAGGACGGGGGGCCCGCGGTTATCCCCGAAAAGCGCATGGACATCAACGGTACCCCGCTGAACCCTACGGCGCGCGACTACCCCAGCGAGTTCATCCAGACGGGCATTTCCGTCATCGACGGGCTCAACACCCTGGTGCGCGGGCAGAAGCTGCCGGTGTTCTCCGGCTCCGGCCTGCCGCATGCCCAGCTGGCCACCCAGATTGCCCGCCAGTCCAGGGTGCTGGGCCATGACAGCAAGTTCGCCGTCGTCTTCGCCGCCATCGGCATTACCTTTGAGGAGGCGGACTACTTTATCTCCGACTTTCGCCGCACCGGTGCCATCGAGCGAGCGGTGCTGTTCATGAACCTGGCCAACGACCCGGCGGTGGAGCGCATCTCCACCCCCCGCATGGCGCTGACGGCTGCCGAGTACCTGGCCTACGAAAAGGATATGCACGTGCTGGTCATCCTCACCGACATGACCAACTATGCCGAGGCGCTGCGCGAGGTGTCCGCCGCCCGGAAGGAAGTGCCCGGGCGCCGCGGCTATCCCGGCTACCTGTATACGGACCTGGCCAGCATCTACGAGCGCGCAGGCCGCATCATCGGGCGGGAGGGTTCCATCACCCAGATTCCCATCCTGACGATGCCGGAGGACGACAAGACGCACCCCATCCCCGACCTGACCGGCTATATCACCGAGGGGCAGATTATCCTAAGCCGCGAGCTGCACCGCAAAGGCGTGACGCCGCCGATTGACGCGATGCCTTCCCTTTCGCGCCTGAAGGACAAGGGCATCGGCGAGGGCAAGACCCGCAAGGACCATGCCGCTACCATGAACCAGCTTTTCGCCGCCTATTCCCGCGGCAAGGACGCCAAGGAACTGGCGGTCATCCTGGGCGAAGCCTCGCTGACGGATATGGACAAAAAATACGCGGCCTTCGCCGACGCCTTCGAGAAAGAGTACGTTTCCCAGGGCTACCAGACGGACCGCTCCATCGCGCAGACGCTGGACCTGGGCTGGAAGCTGCTGGGAATGCTGCCGCGAACGGAACTCAAGCGCATCCGCGACGACATGCTGGACGAATTCCTGCCCAAAACCGGGGAAGAGGAGGCCTGAGGTGGCCGTACTCCGCGTGAACCCCACGCGCATGGAGCTGACCTCCATGAAGCGCAGGCTGGTGACCGCCCGCCGCGGGCACAAACTGCTCAAGGACAAGCGGGATGAGCTGGTGCGCCGCTTCATCCGCCTTGTCCGGGAAAACGACGCCCTGCGCCGGGAAGTGGAAAAGCAGCTGGAGGCGGTACTGAAGGATTTTGCCCTGGCCCGCGCGGTCATGGAACCCGGCGCCCTGCGCCAGGCCCTGCTCTACCCTGCCCGCCAGGCGCAGATTTCCGTCGGGCGGCGAAGCATCCTCTCCGTGCGGGTGCCGGAATATGCGATGGATCCGGAAAGCCTGACCCGGGTGCGGCTGCCCTACGGCATGGCGGAAACCTCCGCGCAGCTGGACAACGCCATTACCACGATGGCGGAGGTCATGCCCAGGCTTATCGAACTGGCGGAGGTCGAGAAGACCGCCAGCCTGCTGGCGGACGAAATCCAGAAGACCCGCCGCCGTGTCAACGCGCTGGAGTACATCATGATTCCGCAGTTTGAGGAAACCATCCGCTTCATCACCATGAAGCTGGAGGAGAACGAGCGCGGCGCCCTGACGCGCCTGATGAAGGTGAAGGAAATGATCAAGGACCGCGCGACCTGAGCGGGCTTCCCGGAGAAGCCATGAACCCAGGCTGCTTTAGGCCTTGATGAGGCAAGTCCATCGGTTGACACAGCCGCGAACTCCGTTCGCGGCTTAGTTGTCCGGCTCCCTCAAGGGCGTCCCGGTGCCGCGGGACGTGCGGTCATTTCAGCCATATTCCGCTTGACAAGGCAAAATGCCTCGGCTATAATTCCCTTTGCGCTCCGGACATTGGGGAATGGTGTAACGGCAGCACCTGCGACTCTGACTCGTATAGTCTAGGTTCAAATCCTAGTTCCCCAGCCATCTGCCTCCGTGGTCTAGTGGCCTAGGACACCGCCCTCTCAAGGCGGCAACACGGGTTCGAATCCCGTCGGAGGTGCCAGGAAAGC
>JAPXQZ010000003.1:0-21290 GCA_033813835.1 Clostridia bacterium
TTCCAACAACGTCAAAAGCGCAAAGCGCGCCGTGGAGAAGGTGCGGCCTGAAGTGTGGGACATCCTGGAGGACGTCATCCACGAGCATCCGGTGCTGCTCAACCGCGCCCCCACCCTGCATCGCCTGGGCATCCAGGCCTTCGAGCCCGTGCTGGTGGAAGGCAAGGCCATCAAGCTCCATCCCCTGGTCTGCACCGCCTATAACGCCGACTTCGACGGCGACCAGATGGCCGTCCACGTTCCGCTGTCCGCAGAGGCACAGGCAGAAGCCCGCTTCCTGATGCTGGCGGCCAACAACATCATGAAGCCGCAGGACGGCAGGCCCGTCATTTCTCCCACCCAGGACATGGTCATCGGCTGCCATTACCTGACGCTGGAAGATGAGAACGCCCGGGGCGCCGGGCGCGTGTTCTCCTCCATGGACGAGGCGGAGATGGCCTATCACGAACAGGAGATTTCCCTGCACGCGCCCATTAAGGTACGGCTGTCGCGCACTTTCGGGGGAAAAACCGAGCGGCGCCTGGTGGACTGCACCCTTGGCCGGCTGATTTTCAACTCCGTCATCCCGCAGGACCTGGGTTTCCAGCCCCGGCAGAGCCTTGAGGATGCCTTCCTGATGGAAATCGACCACGAGGTGGTTAAAAAGGACCTGGGCCGCATTGTCGACAACTGCTATCACGTTCATGGGGTCAACGTGTGCGCGCAGGTGCTGGACGATATCAAGCGCCTTGGGTACACATACTCCACCCGCGGGGCAATCACCGTGTCGATCTCCGACATCGTGGTACCCCCAGAGAAGCAGCAGTGGCTGGACGAAGCTGACCAGAAGGTCAGCAACATCGAGGCCAAATACCGCCGCGGCCTGATGAGCGAGGACGAGCGCTACAAGTCCGTCATCCAGGTCTGGGCCGATACAACCACGCAGTTGAAGAACCGCGTCATGAAGGTGCTGGATAAGGACAACCCCATCTTCATGATGACCAACTCCGGCGCCCGCGGCTCGGTTGGGCAGGTGTCCCAGCTGGCCGGTATGCGCGGGCTGATGGCCTCCCCCTCCGGGAAAACCATCGAACTGCCCATCCGCGCGAACTTCCGCGAAGGGCTCAACGTGCTGGAGTTCTTCATGTCCTCCCACGGCAGCCGCAAATCCCTGGCCGACACCGCGCTGCGCACGGCCGATTCCGGTTACCTGACCCGCCGGCTGGTGGACGTGAGCCAGGAGGTGATCGTCCGGGAGGTAGACTGCTTCGAAAGCCGCGGCGAGGTCATCCGCGGCATCACGGTGCAGCCCATCAGCGAGATTGAGACGCTGGAGGAGCGCATCAACGGGCGCGTAGCGGCCGAAGACGTATTCCATCCCGTCACCGGGGAGCTGCTCTGCTCGGTCAACCAGGAAATCAACCAGCTGCTGGCGCGGAAAATCTCAGACGCGGGCGTGAAGGAAATGATGGTGCGAAGCGTCCTGACCTGCCGCTGCCAGACGGGCGTATGTGCCAAGTGCTACGGCACCAACCTGGCCCACAGCGGTCTGGTGGATATCGGCGAGGCGGTCGGCATCATCGCCGCCCAGTCCATCGGTGAGCCGGGCACGCAGCTGACGATGCGAACCTTCCACACCGGCGGCGTCGCCCTGACGGAGGACATCACGCAGGGCCTGCCCCGCGTTGAGGAGCTGTTTGAGGCGCGCAAGCCCAAGCGCGAGGCGACCCTGGCGGACATTAGCGGGACGGTGAGCATCCAGACCACCAAGAAGCGGCGCGAAATTGTCATCACCTCCGACGATAACCCGGAAGAGAAGAAAACCTATCTCATCCACTACGGCGCCCGCTTGCGGGTGGAGAGCGGATATCACGTGAAAGCCGGGGATGAACTGATCGAAGGTTCCATCAACCCCCACCACCTGCTGCGCATCCTGGGCATCAAGGCTGTGCAGGACTACCTGCTGCGCGAGGTGCTCAGCGTCTACCACAGCCAGGGCGTCGGATTGGCGGACAAGCACATCGAGGTCATCATTCGCCAGATGCTGCGCAAGGTGCGGGTCGAGGAATCCGGGGACACCGACCTGCTGCCGGGCAGCCTGGTCGACATCTTCCAGTTTGACGAGGCCAACGCCAAGGCGGTCGCCGCGTTTGAAGCGCGGATCGCCGACGGAACTGCGGGGCCGGACGACCATCCGCGCACGGCCAGCGCCAAGCGCGTACTGCTGGGCATCACCAAAGCCTCCCTGGCGACGGACTCCTTCCTCTCCGCGGCCTCTTTCCAGGAGACCACCCGCGTATTGACCGAGGCCGCCATCAAGGGCAAGGTCGACCCGCTTGACGGGCTGAAGGAAAACGTGATCATCGGCAAGCTCATCCCCGCCGGAACCGGCATGCGCCGCTACAAGAACATCGAGCTGCAGGAAACATACTGATTCGAAACAGGACGAACCCGGCGCCGTCCCTTCCGGGGCGGCGCCTTGGTATACCGACGAGCTGCCAGATGGGCGCTTGACAAGGGTGGTAATGGAAAATATACTGAAACCGCAGGGATACCACCTGGGGTGCGCGCCAGTCCTCCGTTTTTACCCACATTAACTGAAACGGAACCCGCGTCCGGAGGCGGCTGACATGCCCCCGCGCGAGCGATGGGGACTTCAAAAACCTCCTGCAAGGTACCGGCCTGCTGAACATAGCGGGTGAAAAAATGGCGGACAGCGGCACTTCGGGCTATCCCCGTTCAGGGCGGATGGGATGACCCCGGCCGCTTCTTTGTTTGGAGGACCCGATTGGACGAGATTATGCCGGAGCCAGAAATGCGAACGGAATGCCTGCCCGCCGACCGAGAAGGCGTTATCAAGGCGGCCGCCCTCCTGAAATCAGGCAGCCTCGCCGTTTTCCCCACCGAAACGGTCTACGGATTGGGTGCCAGCGCGCTGGATGCGAAGGCTGTTTCCGGCATTTTTAAGGCAAAGGGGCGGCCGGCGGACAACCCGCTCATCGTCCATGTGAAGAACGCAGAAGACGCGGCGAAGTGCGGGAAATGGAACGCGCTGGCAGAGAAACTGGCCCGTGTGTTCTGGCCGGGGCCGCTGACGCTCATCGTCGGACGACGGGACGCCATTCCCCCGGAGGTCAGCGCGGGGCTGGACACCGTCGCCCTGCGGGCGCCCGCCCATCCGGCCGCCCAGGCGCTGCTGCAGGCTTGCGGGCTTCCTGTCGCTGCCCCCAGCGCGAACCAATCCGGAAAACCCAGCCCAACCACCGCTCGGCATGCGCTGGACGACCTGAACGGCAGGGTGCCCCTGGTGCTGGACGGAGGCCCCTGCATGGTCGGCCTGGAGTCCACGGTGGCGGACGCGCGGGGGGAATTTCCCCTGATCCTGCGCCCGGGCGCGGTCACACCGGAAATGCTGGCGATGACGGCGGGCGAATGCGGTGTTGCCGAGAGCGCGATGCGTGCAATCCGTGCGGATGAGGACGCGCCCTCCCCCGGGATGCGGCATACCCATTACGCGCCAAGGGCGAAGATGACCCTTGTGCAGGGATCCCCCGAAGCCGTCCGTGCCGCCATCCGTAGAGAGGCACTAGGGCGGAAAAGCGTGTGGGTGCTGGCGCCTGAAGACCATTTGAAAGGGTATGATAATCTAGAGGTTCGTTCCCTGGGCGGGAACGCGCGGGAAACGGCCCGACGCCTCTTTGATTTATTGCGGCAGGCAGACCGGGAGGGCGTTGCGCACATCTATTGCGAGACGCTGCCGCAGGATGGCCTGGGGCTGGCGGTGATGAACCGACTGGCCCGCGCCGCTGGATTTGGATACCTGGACGCTGCGGAGACCGGCGACCAAGAAGAACATTGAAGGAAGGAAGAAAGACTTGAAAAGACTGCTAAGCCTTCTATTGGCGCTCCTGATGCTGTCTGCGTTGCCGCTGGCGCTGGCCGAGGAGGAGAAGGTGCTGAACCTCTTCACCTGGGCTACCTACATCGATGACGCGACGATCGCGAAGTTCACTGAGGAGACCGGCATCAAGGTCAACTATACGAACTTTGCCAGCAACGAGGAAATGCTGCTGAAGATGTCCGCAGCCGGGAACGAGTTTGACGTCATCCTGGCCAGCGACTATGCCCTCAACACCCTGCGCAAGGAAGAAAAGCTGCAAAAGCTCAACAAGGAATGGCTGCCGAACTACGCGAACCTTGACCCGGCCTTCCTATCCCAGTATTACGACGATAACAACGAGTACACGGTGCCCTACACGGCGGGTACGCCGCTGATTGTCTACAATCCCGACCTGGTGGACATCGAGATCACCGGGTACGAGGACCTATGGAACCCCGCGCTGAAGGACAGCGTCGTTCTGATTGACGACGCGCGCAACATCATCGGCATCACGCTCAAGACCCTGGGCTATTCCTTCAACACCACCGATGAAGCGCACCTGGAGGAAGCGCGCCAGAAACTGATGGCGCTGCGGCCCAACGTGCGCTCCTTCAACTATGACACGCCGCACAACGACCTGCTCTCCGGGGAAGTCAGCGTAGGGTATATGTTCACGCCCTTCGTGCTGCTGGCGATGGACGGGAATCCCAACCTGAAGGTGGTCTACCCAAAGGAGGGGATGGGTTTTGGCATCGACGCGCTGGTCATCCCCGCTAACGCGCCGCATCCGCGTAACGCGCATAAACTGCTCAACTTCCTGTTGGACAGCCAGGTCGCCGGCAACACGGCAGGCATGCAGTACTATCTGTCCCCCGTGAAGACCGCCTACGAGTTCATCCCCGAATACCTCCGGGACAACCCGGCAATCAAGATTCCCCCCGAAATCCTGGGAGAGACCGAGTTCATCATGGACCTGGGTCCGCTGGAAAGCAAATATCAGGAAATCTGGGCGGAGTTCAAGTTGCTTTGATCTGCCGCGAAAGGGTATTTCCTGGGGAGGGGACGCGCGTCCCCTCCCCTTTTCCCGAAATGATGAGGGCAACATGATTGACGTCACAGTCAAAGCTGTTTCGGAACCCGGCCTGAAAGCCGCCATCGCCGAAGACGTGCTGCTGCGCCTGCCGGATTGGTTCGGCCTGCCGGACAGAACGAGCGCGTACATCGAGGAAAGCCGGGAGATGCCATTCCCTGCTGCATATCGGGAAGGACAAGCCGTCGGCTTTATCACACGAAAACAGACCAGCCCGGAAGCCGCTGAAATCCACTGTATGGGCGTGCTGCCCGAAATGCACCGGGCGGGCGCAGGGCGGAAGTTGGTGGAGGCGGCGGAAACGGACTGCCGCCGGGAAGGTCTCCGCCTGCTGCAGGTGAAGACCGTGCAGGAGGGGCGGTACGCCGCCTATGATAAAACCAACGCCTTCTATCGCGCGATGGGATTTTACAGGTTGGAGGTCTTCCCAGCGATGTGGGATAAATGGAACCCCTGCCAGGTGCTGGTCAAGCCGCTCGATGCCGCAGAGGGACCGCCAGCCGCGCCGGAAGACCCTGAAATCCGGGAAGGGCTCCAGGCGCTGACCTCGCTGGTATCAAAAAGCAGGAAGGTGCTTGCCGGCTTGAAAACCGGAAGCGCCGCGCACACGACGCTGACCCGCAGGCTGCGCGCGTTTGAACGCGCGCAGAAGCTGCTGAAGGAAAGGACGGGGCAAGGCGCGAATGACAATCCGGACAATCCGCCTGACCATGACAATAGATAAGAAGAGACTGCCTGGCAAGGCAGCCTCTTTATGATGGTTGGGCACACGATTACTTCGCGTTTTTCACCATGCCCCAGAAGGTGTCATAAAGCACTTTCACGTCGTTGTTGTCGTGGAAAAACTCACAGCTGTCGATGGTCTCCTGGCTGGGGTTGAGGTTTTCGTTTGAGGTGTACTCCTCGCCCATCAGCGCGATGGCCGCTACATTGGGAGAGGAATATTCGATGTACTCGCAGTTGAGCTGCGCAATCTCCGGCCGGCAGAGGAAATCGATGAACGCCAGAGCGTTCTCGGGATTTTTGGCCTGGGCGGGGATGACCATGCCGTCCACCCACACGTTGCTGCCTTCCTTGGGCACTGCGTAAGCCAGGTTGGGGTTGAGGTTGATAGCGTACTGCGCGTCGCCGGACCAGACCAGGGCCAGGATACCCTCGCCCGCGACCATCTTGTCCTTGGTTTCGTCGACCTGGTAGGCTTTGACGATTCCCTTTTGCTTCTGCTCGATAAGCAGGTTGGCGGCAGCCTGGATTTCCGTCGGGTTTTTGGAGTTGACGGAATAGCCCAGGTACTTGAGCGCCGCGCCCAGCGTGTCGCGGGGAGAGTCCATCATGAAGACCTCGCCCTTGTATTGCTCGTCAAACAGCACGCCCCAGGAATCGACGGGCCCCTTGACCCGGGTGGTGTCGTAGAGAATGCCCACCGTACCCCACATATAGGGGACGGAGAACCTGTTCTCAGGATCATAGTCGGGGTTCCTCAGCCAGTCCAGCGTATTCTGCGTATTGGGGACCTTGGAGAAATCGATGGGCTGGAGCAGGTCTTCGGCAATCATGCGCTCGATGGCGTAGTCGGAGGGGAAGACCACGTCGAACGCGCCAGGGCTGGTGCGCACCTGGACCATCATGTCCTCGTTGAGGGTGAAGCGCATATAGTTGACCTTGATGCCGGTCTCCTCCTCAAACATCGCGATGACGTCCTCGTTGATGTAGTCTTCCCAGTTGAAGACGTTGACCACGCCGCCGCCCTGGGCCAGTACGGGCAGCGCGGAGAAGGCCAGCAGGGCACTCAGGAGCAGGGATGCCAGTTTTTTCATTCTTTTTCTCCGTTGTCAGTTCTCGTTCGTTTTGGAAACGCGGCGGTTGACCGCCAGCAGCAGCACCAGCAGGGAGACGAACATCAGCGCGGACAGCGCGTTCATCGTAGGCTTTATACCCTTCCGGGCCTCGGAATAAATCAGCGTGGACAGGTTCTGGACCAGCGGGCTGGTCGTGAAGTAGCTGATGGTGAAATCATCCAGCGACAGGGTGAAGGACAGCAGGGCACCAGTAACCACCCCGGGCATGACGGCAGGCAGGATGACGCGTCGCAGCGCATAGCCGGGCGTGGCGCCCAGGTCCAGCGCGGCCTCATAGCTGAAGCGGTTCATCTGCTTGAGCTTGGGCATGACCGACAGGATGACGTAGGGGATGTTGAAGGTGATATGCGCCAGCAGCATCGTGACGTAGCCACGGGGCACCTGGGTGAAGATGAACAGCAGCATCAGGGAGATGCCCGTGACGATGTCGGGCATGGTCATGGGGATGTTGGTCAGCGTCATCATCAATCCCTGGGGACGGCGCTGCATCGCGTGGATGCCGATGGCAGCCAGGGTGCCCAGCACGGTCGCGATGAAAGCGGAGAACAGCGCGATGGTCACCGTGATGTACAGGGCGTTCATGATGGCGGGGCTTTTGAACAGGTCGACGTACCATTTGATCGAAAAGCCTTCCCACTTCGCCCGGCTGACGCCGGCGTTGAAGGACTGGATGATGAGCACGGCGATGGGCACGTACAGGAACAGCAGCACCAGCGCCAGGTAGCCGCGCTTCAGGAATCGGGTCATATCATGCTGCCCCCCTCTCCCTCCGGGTCCACTTTGCGCAGAAGGCTCAGGCTCAGCAGGATGAGCACCATCATGATGAGGCTCAGCGCGCTGCCGACATTCCAGTTGTCCGCCGACAGGAAGGTGCGCTCAATCAGGTCACCGAACATCTCCGTATTGCCGCCGCCCAGCACGCGGGGGATGAAAAAGGTAGTTACGGAGGGCATGAAAACCATGGTGATGCCGGAAATGACCCCTGGCAGGGACAAGGGCAGGGTTACCTTCAGGAAGGTAAGGGCTGGGTTGGCGCCCAGGTCCATGGAGGCCTCGGTGAGGCGGCGATCCTGCTTGCTTAAGGAATTGTAAATCGGGAACACCATGAAGGGCAGGTAGTTGTAGACCATGCCCAGCAACACCGCCCGGGAGTTGTACATGAGCTGGGCCTTGGGCAGTCCCAAGGCCGTCAGCAGGGTATTGATGAGCCCGTTGTCCTCCAGCAGGCTCATCCAGGCAATGGTACGAAGAAGGAAGTTCATCCACATCGGGATGATAAACAGGATGACCAGGGTGCTGCCCAGGCGGAAATTCCGGTCGGCCATGAACAGCGCCGCGGGATAACCGAGCAGCAGGCAGATGAGGGTGCAGGCCAGCGCCATCCACAGCGAATACACCAGCGTATCCACGTTGACGGTACCCCGCGCGCCGCCCAAGGCTGCCGGGTCAAACCCAAGCTGGGTCAACTGCTTGTTCATCTCGAAGTTGCTGTCCCAGAAGGTTTTGAAGTTGTCCAGCGTAAACTGGCCCATCCGGTCGGTGAAGGCATAATAGCCGATCAGCAGCAGCGGGATGAGGGTGAAGACGACAATCCACAGGCTGTAAGGAAAGGAGAACAGCGTACGCCGGACCCCGCGGTTACGCCGGATGCTCATCACGACCAGCGTCACAAAAGCCGCCAGCGCCAACAGCATCAGGGACATCGCCCAAGGGGGAAACTTCATCCGGCCGTTCATGCGCTCTCCGCCCCCCCTGCCTCAAGCTGGGCCTCTGTGGGCATAGGCCGCATAATATGGATATTGAAGGGGATGACGTCCAAGCCCACCGTGGAGCCTTCGGGCTGCATGACGGTAGAGTGTACCTTAAACCGGGTCTCGTGCGCGTCGATAATCATCTCGTAATGCACGCCCTTGAACAGCACACTGCGCACGACACCGGCCAAACGGCCTTCGCCTTCCCCCAAAATCTGCAAATCTTCCGGGCGGATGAGGACGTCCACCGGCGTATTCTCCCCGAATCCCCTGTCCACGCAGGGAAAATCCGCACCGCAGAAGCGCACCAGCTCATCCCGGAGCATGGTGCCCCTGATGATGTTGGACTCGCCGATGAAATTGGCAACGAAAGCGCTTTTCGGCTCGTCATAGACGTCCTTGGGCGTGCCGATCTGCTGGATGAGCCCGTCTTTCATCACTACGATGATGTCGGACATCGTCAGCGCTTCCTCCTGGTCGTGGGTGACGAAGATGAAGGTGATACCCAGCATCTGCTGCATGCGCTTGAGCTCCAGCTGCATCTCCTGGCGCAGCTTCAGGTCCAGTGCCGCCAGCGGCTCGTCCAGCAGCAGCACCTCCGGCTCGTTGACCAGCGCGCGGGCGATGGCCACGCGCTGCTGCTGGCCGCCTGAGAGGCTCTCCACCCCGCGCTTGCCATACTCGCGCAAGTTGACCAGGGCCAGCATCTTCTCGACCTTGGCCTTGATTTCGTCCGCGGGGCGCCGGGCGACTTTCAGGCCGAAGGCGATGTTCTCCGCCACGTTCAGGTGCGGAAACAGCGCGTATTTCTGAAAGACCGTGTTGACGCGGCGCTTGTAGGGGGGCAGGTCGGTGATGTCCTGCCCGTCGAAAATCACCCGGCCTTCGGTCGGCTTCTCAAATCCGCCGATGATGCGCAGCGTGGTCGTCTTCCCGCAGCCGGAGGGGCCCAGCAGGGTGACAAACTCGTTCTTCCGGATGTACAGGTTGATGTCCGACAGGACGGCAACCCCGTCGTATTCCTTGGACACGTTCTCCAGGTTGATCAGCCTTGGCCTTTCCTGCATCCTTCCCTCCAACGCGTGAAATGGACTAGAACGACGGCGGGGTCGAGGTCCAGATGAACCGCGCCGCCCGCTTTCCGGGATTCTCGATGGAATGCGGCGCGTCCGGGTGGAGGCAGAAGCTTTCTCCGCTGGACACCGGATAGCGCGCCTTGCCTGAGCGCAGCAGAATCCTGCCGGAGAGGACGTAGCCGAACTCCTCCCCTTCGTGGGCGGGAAACTCCGCCGTGCGACCGCCCGGCCCCAGGGTTACCAGCATGGGCTCCATGCGGTTCTTCTGCGCGCTGGGAACCAGCCAGACGATACCGCCGCGCAATAAATCCGGGTCTTCCTTCTCAAACATATCCTCCCGGCTGAAGACGACCTTTTCCGGCGCCGCTTCGCTGAAGAACTGCTTCAGGTCGGTTCCCAGGCATTCGATTAGGTCCTTGAGGGTGGCGATGGAGGGAGAGGTCAGGTTATTCTCCACCTGCGAAATAAAGCCCTTGCTCAGCTCGCAGCGGTCGGCAAGGTCTTCCTGGGTCAGGTTCCGCGCCAGCCGCAGGCTGCGCAGGGTCGCCCCGATGTCCATTTCTTCCCCCATCCCGGGTTTAGATATGCTAAACCAGCGGACAGGCAACATTAAACCACCAGATGGCGGGATTGTCAACGGGATTGGAGTGCAGTCCATGCGGGAAGAAAAAGCCGCCTGCATGGGCGGTCTGATTAAGGGCGAAACCGGGGGCTTTCGTTTACATCCTGAGGATGTTCTCCATCGGCCGGCCTTTGGCCAGCTCATCAACCAGTTTGTCCATCCAGCGGATTTTCCGCAGGAGTTCGTCCTCGATGTCCTCGACGCGGTATCCGCAGATGACGCCCTTGATCAAGGACGCATTGGGACTCAACCGGGGCGCGCCGCGGATGAACGCTTCCAGGCTGACCCGGTCTGTGACCGCCCTTTGCAGGCTGTCCATGGTATGCCCGGTGAGCCAGCAGATCACCTCATCGACTTCCTTCCGCACCCTGCCTTTTCGCTCCGCCTTTTTGACATAGAGGGGTAGACGTCGGCAAAGGGCATCGCATAGACTGTTTGCAGGTTCATGGCAGCCGGACCTCAAGGGCAGTCTTGGTCGGCGGCTGGCGCGGTTTCTGAAAAGCCGGTCGCGCAGGCGATGTCATACTTCTGCAGATACTCCTCATACTGGCGTTGGAACTGGGTGCCGACCCGACCGTCGTGCACCCGGCGCAGATAGTCGTGGTTGTCAAAGGCCCCGGTTCCCTCATATTCGATGACGTTGACAGCCACGTTGGAGCAGTGATCCGAAATGCGCTCCAGGTTAGTCAGCAGGTCATTGAGCACAAAGCCCAGTTCGATGGTGCACACGCCGATACGCAGCCGCTCGACATGGTTGGCCTTGATATTGTCGCGCAGGGTATCGATGACTTCCTCCAGCGGCTCCACCCGTTCCGCGAGGACCGGGTCATTTTCGGCGAATACGCGGATGGTCAGGTCCAGGATTTCCTGAACGGCCGCGCGCATGGTCCGGGTTTCCCTGACCGCCTCCGGGGAAAAGCCGATGCTCTTCTGGCTGAGTTCCTGCGCGACCTCGGTCAGGTTGACGGCGTGGTCGCCGATGCGCTCAAAGTCCCCGATGCAGCGGAGGAGTTTTGAAACCTCCCGGCTTTCATACTCCGACATGTTCGTTGCGCTGACCTGCACCAGGTAGGCGCCCAGGCGATCCTCATAGCGGTCGATCGTCTGCTCGGCGTCCTCCACCCGCGACACCACCCTGGCGTCGTAGGTATCCAGCAGGCTATCCGATAGCAGGAAGGCCTGCTGCGCCAGCCGGGCCATTTCAACCGTCAGGCGGCGGCTTTGCTCAATGGCCAGGGAGGGCGTGTTGAGCAGGCGCTGGTCCAGCACCTCCAGCTGCTCGGCCTGCTTGCTATCCCGGATGGTCTTGCGCGCCAGCCACTCAAGCCCGTTGATGAAAGGGAACAGGATGGCGGTGGTGATCAGGTTGAACGCAGTATGGGTGACGGCGATGCCGAAGGCGTTGATCTGCGAGTGGGTGAAGGGGAATCTGATGATCGCATCCAGCGCATAGAAGGCGGAAAGGAACAGGACGGTGCCAATCAGGTTGAAATACAGGTGCACCATACCGACACGCCTGGCATTGCGGTTAGCGCCGATGGAGGAAAGCAGCGCGGTGATGCAGGTCCCGATGTTCTGGCCCATGATGATGGGCAGCGCCGCGCCAAAACTCATGGCGCCGGTGTTCGCGATGGCCTGCAGGATGCCCACCGAGGCGGAGGAACTTTGGATGATGGCCGTCACGACCGCGCCGACGAGGACTCCGAAGAACGGATTGGCAAACAGCATCAGCAGTTCCCGGAAGGCAGGCATCTGCGCGAGGCCGGAAACGGCGTCGGACATCTGCTCCATCCCGAACATCAGGACCGCGAACCCCAGCATGATGCTGGCCGTGTCCCGGCGGCGGCGTGAGGCTAGAAGCAGGATGATACCCGCAAAGGCGATGAGCGGCGAGAAGGTGGCTGGCTTGAGAAGTGTCATGAAGAAGCTGTCGCTGCGGATGCCGGTCAGGGATAAAATCCAGGCTGTGACGGTGGTGCCGATGTTGGCGCCCATTACGACCGGGATGGACTGGCGCAATTGCATGATGCCGGAGTTGACGAAGCCGACGATCATCACGGTGGTGGCAGAGGAGGACTGGATGACCGCCGTGACCGCGGCGCCCAGGAGAACACCTTTGATGGGCCTGCTTGTCAGTTGTTCCAGGATGGGTTTTAAGCGCTTGCCCGCCCGGCGCTCCAGGGATTCGCCCATCACATGCATGCCAAACAGGAACATCGCCAGCCCGCCCAGGAGATGGAAGACGTCGTACAGGTTCATGTCACCCTCCGCCATGCCGCGTCGTCGAAGCAAAACAGCACACCGGAGGATACTCTATCGGATTGTAAAATGGATGTCAATTTCCGGCATACCGGATAACGCGGCAGTTCAGACTAAAAACCCGTTCTTGATGAAGCTTTCGCCCCACGATAGGATACAGCCACCATAAAGCCCATAGGAGCCCCACGGAGGATACATTGCGCAGCCAGCCGGAAAACCATCCCGTAGGAGAGCGGAAAAACAAGGGCGGGACGTTTGACCGCCCGCGGCGGCCGCACAGCCGGCGGCGCGCATTTCCGGCGCGGATTGCTTTCTGGCTGGCGGCCGGTTTCGCGCTGACAGCGGTCATCCTGTTGGTTCATTACGCGCAGCAGGCCTCCGGCCTGCGGCGCCAGCTGGAAAAACTCCGACAAGTTGCGGCAGGGACGGCCTTGCCGGAAAACACACCCGGGTACGAATCAGTGGCAGCAAACGCCAATGAAAGCACAAGGGAGGGGCTGCACAATCAGGAATAGGCTGCCGGCTGCTGCCGGGACAGGCACCGCCATCCCGGTATAACGCGTCAGCCATTTCCTCTATCCGGATTGCCGATCCCCTCAGCGGGGCTGGTTTTTTTTAATTTAGTTCTCCTGACCTTCAATCCGCAGCAGCCCTTGAACCCGGGCCACAGCCGGATCCAGGGCGTTCAACGCCGACCTGACGTCCTTCTCCCGCGCCTGATGGGTCAAAATCACAATGGGGACGCGCTCATTGCCCTCGGTATGGCGCTGCACCACCGCCTCGATGCTGACCTGGTGCTCCCCCAGGCGGGTGGCGATGTGACCCAATACGCCCGGCTGGTTGAGCGCCTCAAAGCGCAGATAAAAAGCACAGCGCCAGTTGTCTTCCAGACGCAAACCGGGCGGCAGGTCAGCCCTGTTTTCAAAGCTGGGGATGCTGTGGCGTGATTGCCGCGCGGCAAAGAGCAGGTCCCCCACCACGGCGCCGGCCGTTGGGGCGCTTCCAGCTCCCCGGCCATACAGCATCATGTCCCCCGATGCGTTCCCATGCAGGAACACCGCGTTGAACGCGCCATGCACGCTGGCCAGGGGATGCCTGGAGGGGACCAGCGTCGGATGAACCCGCACGTCCACGCCGGTCTCGTTTCGTTTCGCAATCGCCAGCAATTTCAGCGTGTAGCCCAGTTCCTTGGCAAAGGCCACGTCCAGCGCCGCCACCTGGCCAATCCCTTCCCGATGAATTGCCTCAAAGGGTATCCGGGCATGAAAAGCAAGGGTGCTTAACACAGACAGCTTATACGCCGCATCAAACCCGTCCACGTCGCTGGCGGGGTCCGGCTCCGCCAACCCCAAGGCCTGCGCTTCAGCCAGCACTTCTTCATATGCGCGGCCGCTTTCATCCATCTGGCTTAAAATGTAATTGGTCGTGCCGTTCACAATCCCCATGAGGGTATCCACCCGGTTCCCGGAGAGAGAGCTGATCAGCGTACGGATAATCGGGATGGCGGCACACACCGCCGCCTCAAAATACAAGCCCGTGTTTCCCGACCTGGCTGACGCGAACAGCCGGTGCCACCCCAGCGCCACCGCCATCTTATTGGCCGTCACCACGGTTTTCCCGTTCTCAAGCGCCCGGCACATATAATCCAGCGCCGGCTGCTCGCCCCCCATAAACTCCAGCAGCACGCTGATATCTGGGTCGTCAGTGACCAGACGCGCATCTGTGGTCAGCAACTCGCGGGGGATACTCGCCTCCCGCCGCTTTCCCATATCCCGCACCAAAACGCGCTTCACATGGATTTCAAGGTTTTCCCTGCGGGCAATTTCCCCTTGCATCTGCTCCAGCAGCCGCCACACGCCGCAGCCGATACCACCGCAACCCAGAAAGCCGACATTGATGGTTTTCATGACGCCCCCTTATACGGCATAATTCTATTCCGGGTTCATTCTTTGAAGAAAGACCTCAACCCCAAAACAACCCCGCTATTTTATCAGAATGATGCCGCTTTTGTCATGGAGTCCTGTATTTCATCGGTATATGAGGAATTGTGGAACGGGTCTCACTCCCACTCGATACTCGCCGGGGGCTTGGTGGTAATGTCCAACAGGACGCGGTTGACGCCGTGGACCTCGTTGACGATGCGGCGGGAGACAAGGGCCAGGGTATCGTAAGGAACGCGAGCCCAGTCGGCGGTCATGAAGTCGTCAGTGGTGACGGCGCGGATCGCGATGGCGGTGTCATAGCTGCGCTCGTCCCCCATTACGCCTACAGAGCGCAGATCGGTATTGACGGTAAAATACTGGCTGATTCCTGTATCCAATCCTGCCTTGTGAAACTCCTCCCGGAGGATGGCGTCACTCTGGCGGGTCAGGTCTACCTTTTCCCGGGTCAGTTCACCCAAGGTGCGGATGGCCAGGCCGGGGCCGGGGAAGGGCTGGCGGCGGGTCATCTCTTCCGGCAGCCCCAGCACCTCGCCCAGTTCCCTCACCTCGTCCTTGAACAGGAAGCGCAGGGGCTCAATCAGGCTGGTAAAGCCCAGCTCGCGCGGAAGGCCGCCCACGTTGTGATGGCTTTTTATGACGGTGCTACCTGGGGCAGCGCCGGACTCGATCACGTCCGGGTAGATGGTGCCCTGGGCGAAATGGTCCAAAGCGCCCAGTTTCCGGGCTTCTTCCCGGAATACGGCAATGAACTCCGCGCCAATGATTTTACGCTTCTTCTCCGGGTCGGTGACACCCTTCAGCTTGTCATAAAACCGGTCCGAGGCGTCCATGGCACTCAGGTGCACTGGGAAGTGGCGGGTGAACACTTCGCGCACCAGCTCCGGCTCGTCCTTGCGCATGAAGCCGTGGTCAACGAAAACACAGTACAGCCGCTCCCCGATGGCTCTGGATACCAGAGCAGCGACGACCGCGCTGTCTACGCCGCCGGACAGCCCCAGCAGCACGGTGCCGTCTCCGACGGTCTTTTTGATGTCATTAACCGCCTGTTCCGCGAAGCCCTCCATGCGCCAGGAAGGCGTACAGCCGCAGATGTCCAGTACGAAACGACGGATAACGTCCATACCCTGCTGGCTGTGGGAGGTCTCCGGATGGAACTGCACGCCGTAGAGCCGCCTGCCCGGCGCCTCCATGGCAGCAAGGGGGCAGGTTTCCGTATGGGCGGTGCCGACGAAACCCGGCGGCAGGCGATCGACCTGATAAGCGTGGCTCATCCAGGTATCGCACTGCGGAAGAAGCCCGGAAAACAACTCGGAAGATACATTGAGGGTGACGGCGCGCAAGCCGTATTCCCGGACCTGGGCTTTGCCCGCGCTACCGCCCAGACTCTGCGCCATCAACTGCATCCCGTAGCATACGCCCAGCACCGGGATGCCCAGGGCAAACAGCTCCGGATCACAGGAGGGCGCGTCGGCATAGGTAACGGCGGAGGGGCTGCCGGAGAGGATGAGACCCGCGGGGTGCAACGCCTTGATTTGTTCCAGGCTGGCCGTATAGGGCAGCACCCGGGAAAAAACGTGCGCCTGGCGAATGCGCCGGGCGATGAGCTGGGTATATTGGCTGCCGAAATCCAAGATGACGACGGGCTGGTCCATGGGCTTCCTCCTCAGGGGCGTCAGTCGTTCTGGATGATGACCTGACAGGCCTTCATCGCCTGCAGTGCGTTGCGGTGGCCTTCCGGTGTAGCGCCGGCGCAGCAGGCCGCGTCCACGATGACGCGCGCCTCCGGCAGGGCAGCCTTGGCAATGAGGGCGTTTGAAATCACGCAGATGTCGGTGCAAAGGCCGACGAGCGTGACGGAATGCACCGGTTCCGCCCGGTCCATTTCCCGCAGCTTTTCCGCCAGCTCCAGCGAGCCGAAGGAGGGCTTGTCCAGCGCGGGCAGGACGCGCAGCGACTCCAGCCGCGGATGGATGCTCCACCCCGGCGTCCCCTTAGCGCAATGGGGCACGGGCAGCAGGCCGCCTTCTTGCGTTTCCAGATAATCCTCCCGGTGGGTATCCCGGGTAAATAGAACGGCGCCAGAGAAACCGCGGATTTTCGCCTCCACGGCGGGCAGGACTGCCAACGCTTCCCGGGTGCCCAAGGCGCCGTCGATGAAGTCGTTTTGCATGTCCACCACGATCAATACGTCCTGCATGGCGTGGCCCCCTCAATTGTCCTTGACGCTGCCATCCGGGTTGAACAGCGGCAGGGTGCCCAGGAACAGAATGTCCTTGCGGCGCATCGCGGCGCCCTCCGCCAGCACCGCCATCTTGCCCACGACCGTGCCGCCCGCCTCGTTGACCAGCTTTTCCACCGCCTTGAGGCTCTCTCCCGTGGAAATCACGTCGTCCACGATAAGCACACGGCGGCCGCGCATGAAATCCGCGTCGTTCTGGTCGATGAAGAGCATCTGGCGGTTGACGGTAGTGATGGAGGTGACCTCGGTGGAAAAGACGTTGCGCATATACAGCTTGGGTGCCTTGCGCGCAATCAGGTAGCGGTTCTCGCGGTTTTGCCGGGCCATCTCGTACACCAGGGGGATGCCCTTGGATTCCGCGGTGATGAGCACGTCGTGCTCCGGCGCGATCTTGAGCAGCTCCTGCGCGCAGGCAATGGTCAGCTCAACGTCGCCAAAGATGACGAAGGCGGCGATATACAATTCCTCGTTTACCGGGCATAGCGGCAGGGAGCGCCGCAGGCCAGCGATTTCCAGTTCGTACTCCATGTGTCCCTCCAACAGGACGCCCGGCCTACGCCGGGCGGAAGTGGCGTTTTTTTTACTTTCTGATTGTAGGTTCGCCAGCCGGGCTTGTCAATCGCCGCAGGTTGAAAAATGCGCGTCCAGGATGCGGGTCAGCTCGTCCAGGTCCAGGCAGCGGTTGATTTGCGCGCGGGTCTGGGCCGCGCCCTTCATGCCCTTCAGGTACCAGCCAAAATGTTTGCGCATCTCAATGAGCGCCCAGGATTCCCCCTTGAAGGCCACCATGTCCTGGAGGTGGCCCATCGCGGTGCGCCGCACCTCCTGTGGGGACGGCATAATCGCCTCTTCCCCCGCGAACACAGCCTTGATCTGTGAGAACAGCCAAGGGTTGCCCAAAGCGCCGCGCCCGACCGCAATGCCGTCCGCGCCTGTCACATCGAGGATATCCACCGCATCCTTCGCGGTGAAGACGTCGCCGTTCGCGATGAGGGGGATGGAAACAGCCCGGCGAACCTCCCCGATTGCAGACCAGTCTGCCTTTCCCCCATACTGCTGCGAGCGCGTACGGCCATGGACGCAGAGCAAATCCACACCCGCATCCGCGCACAGCCGGGCGAAAGGCACAGCGTTGACGCTTTCTTCATCCCATCCCAGCCGCATCTTGACGGACAGGCGGCCGGGAACCACGCGGCGGACCGCCTGGATGATTCGCCCGCTCAGCGCGAAATCCCGCATCAGGGCACTTCCGGAACCGGAGGACGTCACCTTCTGGGCGGGACAGCCGAAATTCAGGTCAATACCGGCATATCGCCCGGTTCCCCAAAGCTGGGCGGCTGCACGGGCCAGCAGGTCCGGTTCCCTGCCAAAGAGCTGGGCGGAGAGCGGAACCTCGCCCGGATGGGCGGCCAACAGCGACGCATAGGCCGGGCTGCCCTTGGGCGCGGTCAGGAAGCCCATGGCGCTGATCATCTCGCTGACTGTCTCATCCGCGCCCATCTGCCCGCAGCGCAGTCGAAAAGGCCAGTCCGTGATGCCGGCCATCGGCGCCAGGAACAACCTTTTATCTTTGTATACAGCGGTTATCAGGGGACGTAAGCCCTTTCGTTTCGCAGTTCGCGGATGTGCCAGCGGCCGTTCTCGCGGATGAGAATGACGTCGTAACGCGCGGAAGGCCAGCGGGGCGGATACCAGTTTTCCTCCGGCGTCTGCTCGCGCAGACCAGGGAGGATGCGCCCGTCGATCGCCGGCACTTCCTCCGTGACGGTCGCCCGCGCGGTGTCCTCCCAGGGCCAGGACCACATCCACTCCATGCGGAGCCTGTGGTCGATGCCGGTAATTTGGTAGAGATCGTAAGGGTTCGTGCCCTCGCGTATGGTGGCCAGGCGGGTATCCAGCGGAATATAGGCGGCGGAAAAGTACTTGGTCAGTTCCTCCGGATCCGTTTTCATCATGACCGTCACCGCGCGCTGCGCCATGCCATCCTTGAGGATGACGAAAATATTCGCGGCATTCATGGAAAAATAGAAGGCGATGGTCATCAGCCCCAGGATGAAGGTGATAAGGGTGAGCCGGCCGGCGATGAACCAAACCAGGCGCCTGAGCTTCTTCATGGAAGGCGCGGCTTAGGGATGCAGCGTCGTGCCGAGGTCCTCGCCCTCCAGCACGCGCAGGATGTTCCGGGGGTCATTGAGGCCGAAAACCCGCACCTGGGGCAGGCGCTGATCCGCGCACATCTGGAAGGCCGCCAGGTCCATCACCTTGAGATCGCGCCGGATGGCCTCTGTATAGGAAATATCCTTGATGAATTCCGCCCCCTTGTCCGTGCGCGGGTCGGCGGTATACACGCCGTCCACGTTCTTGGCCAGCAGCAGCGCATCAGCTTTCAGTTCCAGCGCCCGCAGGGTGACGGCGGTGTCGGTTGTGAAGAAGGGACGCCCCAGGCCGCCGCCCAGGAAGGCCAGGCCGTCGCGCTCCAGAGCCGCGTCCGCGAGGTCAAAGCGGTAGGTGGTGCAGACGTCGGGCATGGACAGGGCGGAAAATACCTCGGATTTCTGCCCGCACTGGGCTAAGGCGTCCCGCAGGACCAGGCAGTTCATGACCGTGCCCAGCATGCCCATCTGGTCCGCGGTCACAGCGTCCATGCCCTCGCTGGCGCCGTGACGGCCGCGCCAAAGATTGCCCCCGCCGATGACAACGCCTGCCTGCACGCCGCGCTTTCGCACCTCACACAGGATTGCGGCAACCTCGCGGATTTTGGCGTGGTCAAACAGCCACCCCTGATCGCCCAAGGCTTCACCGGAGAGCTTGAGCATGATTCTGCGGTAGCGCATCGGCCTGCCTCCCCCTTCTTTTCAAAGAAGGCGGCGCAAGCGCGCCGCCCCTGGTGTCGTACAGAAACGCGGCGGATCAGTCTTTTTTCGTCATGGCCTCGATTTCACCGGCCAGGTCGCTGACTTTCTTCTCGATGCCTTCCCCGCGCTCATAGCGGGTGAAACGGCGGACGGATATCTTTTCCCCGCTGGCGAGAGCCGTCTCATTGACCAGGGTCTGGACGGTAATATCTGGATTCTTCACGAAGGGCTGCTCCAGCAGGCAGACCTCCTTGTAGTACTTCTCGATGCGGCCTTCAACCATGCGGTCGACGATTTTCTCCGGCTTGCCTTCATTGAGGGCCTGGATGCGCAGGATCTCGCGTTCCTTGTGCAGGTTCTCCTGGGGCACATCCTCCTTGGAGACAAAGAGCGGGTTGCTGGCCGCAATCTGCAGCGCCAGGTCGTGGCAGAGGGCTTTGAAGGCGTCGGTATTGGCGACAAAGTCCGTCTCGCAGTTGACCTCCAGCAGCACGCCGATTTTGCCGCCCATGTGGATGTAGCTGTCCACCATACCTTCCGCGGCGATACGACCGGCCTTCTTGGCGTTGGCAGCCAGCCCCTTCTCACGCAGGAACTCAATCGCCTTTTCCATGTCGCCCTTGCATTCCACCAGCGCCTTCTTGCAATCCATCATCCCAGCCTGCGTACGCTCCCGCAGTTCCTTGACCATTGCGGCGGTTACTTCCATACCCTCATTCTCCTTCTATCGTCCCGCGCGGCGCTCAGGCGCCCGCTGCTTCGTCGTCTGCGGACACGGCCTGCGCCTCGTCCTCCACCTGGGCGCCCTGGCGGCCTTCCAGCACGGCGTCGGCGATCTTCCCGGAAATCAGCTTGACGGCGCGGATGGCGTCGTCGTTGCCGGGGATGATGTAATCCACCAGGTCGGGGTCGCAGTTGGTGTCGACGATGGCGACGATGGGGATTTTCAACGCGCGGGCTTCAGCGATGGCGATGGCCTCCTTCTGCGGGTCGACGACGAAAATCGCGCCGGGCAAGCCTTTCATGGTGCGGATGCCGCCCAGGTTGCCGTTCAGCTTGTCGCGCTCGTGCAGCAGCTTGATGACTTCCTTCTTGGGAAGCACGTCAAACTGGCCGTTCGCTTCCATCTTGTCGATCTCATTGAGCCGGTCCACGCGGGAGCGGATGGTGCGGTAGTTGGTCAGCATGCCGCCCAGCCAGCGCTTGTTGACATAGAACATGTTGCAGCGCTTGGCTTCAAACTCGATGGATTCCTGGGCCTGCTTCTTGGTGCCCACGAACAGGATGGACTTGCCCTCCATCGACAGATTGCGCACGAACACGTACGCTTCCTCGATTTTGCGGGCCGTCTTTTGTAGGTCGACGATGTAGATGCCGTTGCGCTCGGTGAAGATGTAGGGCGCCATTTTGGGATTCCAGCGCCGGGTCTGGTGGCCGAAGTGCACACCTGCTTCCAGCAGGCTCTTCATAGAGATGACTGCCATGGGTTCCCTCCTTGTTGCTGCCTCCGCGGGTTTCTCCCTGTCCAGCCACCTTTCGGCACAAGCGAACAGTCCACCCGCGTGTGTAATGCCGGGGCAGTATAGCATATTACCAATAATTCCGCAAGGCTTGTCCCTGGACCATCCGAATTTCAGTTGTAGGAGTACCATACATATTGGACATCGGTCAGCGGGGAGGTGAAAAGGGAAGAGAAAGAGGTCACATCTGTTAGGCTGTTGTTGCAACGACAACGAC
>JAPXQZ010000004.1:0-21007 GCA_033813835.1 Clostridia bacterium
GGGTTTTTCATTTGTTCCTGCATCCCCGGCCTGTCCAGGACCCGGGTTGTATGGTGCCCAGCATCACCGCAAATCTGCAGATGCCGTGCTGCCATCCACGGGAAAGGCCATCCCGGCGGGATGGCCCTTTATCCTTGTGGATTGCAAGGCAGGCTTTTACGCGTCTTCCCCAGTCTGGTCTTCGTCCTGGGGGGCTTCGTCCTGTACGTCCGCGCCCTTTGCTTCCTGGGCTTCCAGTTCTTCGCGGGCTTTGCGCATAGCGAGCTCCAGGGTGGTCTCCTGCCGCTCGGATTCAGCGACTGGAGCGGACGGGGAACCGTCCCCTTCCTCCTGGATGGCCTGGCGCGAGGCATCGTAGTTCTCGCCGGGGATGTCCGCGTGGTAGTTCAGCGCGCTGTCCTCCGTGGCTTCCTTGATGGACAGGCTGATGCGCTTGGCGACGGGATCCACGGCGAGCACCTTGACGCTGACTTCCTGCCCGGGGCTGATGGCGTCCTCGATGCGCTCGACACGGGTATGGGATACCTGGGAGATATGAACCAGCCCGTCCACGCCTGGCTCCAGCTCGATGAAGGCGCCGAAGGGACGGACCCGGACGATTTTACGGGTCAGGATGGTGCCGACGGGATACTTCTCTTCCACATTGTCCCAGGGCCTGGCCTGCAGCTGTTTGTAACCCAGCGCGATGCGCTCCCGCTCCCGGTCCAGGGAAAGGATTTTGACCTCGACCTCCTGGTTGGCGTGCAGGACGTCGCTGGGGGAGACGGTGCGGTTCCAACTCAGGTCAGAGACGTGGATCAACCCGTCCACCCCGCCCAGGTCGACAAAAGCGCCAAAGCTCGTAAAGCGGCGCACGATGCCCTTGACGACTGCACCTTCCTCCAGTTTGCTCCAGACGGCGTCCTTGACCGCCTCATTCTCAATGGCCAGGGCTTCCTTCCGGCTGGCGACGATGCGCTTCTTGGACTCGTCCGCCTCGATGATTTTCAGTTTCATTTCCTGGCCGACGAACTGCGAAATCTTTTCCACGTACCGCTGCGCCAGGTGGGAGGCGGGAATGAAGGCGCGCACGCCGTCGACGTTGGCCAGCAGGCCGCCTTTGACAGCCTCCTTGCCCACACCGGTGACCAGCTCACCCTGGTAGTACTTCTCCATCAGTTCGTTCCAAACCTTGCGGTTGACGATGTTGCGCTGGGAGAGGATGACGTTGCCCTCGCCGTCGTTCACCTTGACGACTTCAACCTCAATCTCGTCGCCAAGCTGGACGTCCTTGTCCACCAGCTCGTCCCGCTTCAACAATCCGTCGGACTTGTAGCCGATGTTGACGCAAACCTCGTCGTCGGTCAGCTGGACCACCTTTCCGGTCACGGTCTGTCCGTTGCGGATGCGCGCGATGCTCGCGGCGACCTCGTCCATAAAGCTGGAGCTGGGTGCCTTCGCGATTTGGGGCGCAGGTTGCGCCGCGGGGGCTGCAGCCGCCGGTTCATCGGCATGGGGGGCTTCCAGGGGTTTCTCCGCCTCCGGCGCAGCGGAAACTGCGCTTTGCTCTGAAGGGACGGCTTCGCCAGCGGCAGTATTCAGTTCGTCCGAGACCGCCTCGGCTGCATCGCCGGACGCCTCGACAGCCTTGGCTGCCGCTTCCTCAGCGGCCTCCCAGGTTTTTTCCACCGCTTCCTGCGTGCCTTCCTTCAGTTCATCCGCCGCCTGTCCGGCATCCTCGGGGAGAATCGGTTCCTGGGCCTGTTCCTTGTGTTCCATGTCGTTCATACGGTCAACAACCTCCTTCAATGACCACGCCGGCGTGGATGCGCCTGCGGTGATACCAATCTGTTCCCTGGCAGGATCCATGGGGTAGCGGTCCAGTTCCGCCGCATCCTGGATCAAGTAGGTTTCGGGACAATACCTTCTGCATGTTTCAGCGAGTTTCTGCGTGTTGGCGCTGTCCCTGCCGCCGACCACAATCATCCGGTCCGAAATCTTGGCCAGTTCCTCCGCCTCCTTCTGCCGGTCGCTAGTCGCGCGGCAGATGGTAGACTCGAACGTCAGCCCGGGGAACCGGGTCCGCAGCGCCGCGGACAGTTTCCGGCTTGCTGCGGGGGAAAGGGTGGTCTGGCTGACGACCAGGGCATTTCCGGCGCTTTCAGGCAGCGCGTCGACATCGGCTTCATCCTTTATAACGTAGTGTTCGCCCTGGCACCATCCGACAATACCCTGGATTTCCGGATGGCAGGGATTCCCCAGGATGATAACCGGCGCTCCTTCGCGGGAATAATCATGAACCAGACGGTGAACATGATGCACGAAAGGGCAAGTGCAGTCAACTACTTTTTCCGCATGTAGCCTGCATTGCGCGAAGACATCCCGCGATACGCCATGACTCCGTATGACCAGCACGCCGCCCTTGGCGCCCAGGGGGGTTTCCACCGGCTCCAGCCCCTGCGCCCGAAGCGCGGCGACTGCCGACGGATTGTGGATCAGCTCTCCCAGGGAAAACGCGCGCAGACCCTCTGCCTTTGCCTGCCCGACCGCTTCAAGCGCTTGGGTGACCGCCCGGGACACCCCCATGCAGAACCCCGCGTTCGCGGCGACACGGACAGGCACTCAGGTCCTTCCCCGCATCAGAAATGTACACGTACGAACCCGGAAACTCATAAGCCCATTGTATCGGATTTGTATATGTTTTGCAAACCCAAGTACAGCGCCTGGATCCGCCGGCTCAGCGCGTCCGCTGCCGCCTTGTCGGGAGTACCGATTGCAAGGTCCGTGTAATCCAGGGGCGGGGCGATGAACATGCGGGTTTTACGGAAAGGGCGCGGGCATCCGATGATATAAACCGGGAGCAAAGGGACGCGGTACCGCAGCGCCAGCAGGCTGACGCCTGATTCCATGGTTTCCATCGGAACGCCGTGCCGGCGCCCGCCTTCCGGGAAGATGCCCAGCACGTGCCCCTGCCGTAGCGCTTCTCCCGCCGCGCGCATGGCGGCCAGGTCGCTGGCATGGCGGGAGACGGAAATCATGTGGAGGTGCTCCACGATCCATTTCAGCGCTTTTGAGGAGGTCAGTTCCCGTTTCCCGATAAAGCGGATTTCATACCGCTTCAGCTTGACCGCCAGCAGCAGCGGATCCATCATGCTCTGGTGGTTGGCTAGCAGGATATAAGGGGCGTCGAGGGCAAACCCCTCGGGGTTGAGCAGCTTGCAGGGATAGACCAGCGCGGTAAAAACGACCAGCAGCCTCCGCGCGAGCTGATAAAACCAGGTTTTCCTGCCGGATTGCCTGTCAGATGCCATGTTTGCTCTTTACAACGTCAAGCATCCGCCGCAGGGACTCGCCGAAATCCATATCCGATGTGTCCAGGATGACCGCGTCCGCGGCGGGACGCAGCGGATCGCAATCGCGGCCCTGGTCCTGGCGGTCCCGCTTTAAGAGGTCATTGAGGATGATCCGGTAATCCGCGCCCTTCCCTGAAGCCAGCAGCTGCGCGTATCGACGCCGCGCGCGGGCTTCCGGCGTCGCTGTCAGGAATATCTTCACTTTTGCGCCCGGCAGGACGACGGTGCCGATGTCCCGCCCGTCGATAATCAGGCTTTGCTTCCCGGCGATTTCCTGCTGGGCGCGGACCATCTCCCGCCGGACGGACGGAAAGCGGGAAACAGCGGACGCCGCGGCGCCGACAGCCTCCTCGCGCAGCCGCGGCGTGACGTCCGCGCCATTGAGCCAGGTTTTCTGGATGCCGTTTTCAAAGGACACGGTGACTTTCGCCCCGTCCCGTTCCATCAGCGCGTCAAGAGCCGGCCCGTCGTCCGTCGAAATGCCGTTGTCCAGCGCATACAAGCCGACAGCCCGGTACATTGCCCCGGTGTCCAGGTGGAGAATGCCCAGCTGTTGGGCCAGCGCATCGCAAAGGGTGGACTTTCCGGCGCTGACCGGCCCGTCCACCGCGATGGAAATCAGTTCCCGGGACGTCTTTCCCATGCCTCAGCGCGCCATGTTCTGGGTGAGGTCCCAGCCGGCCAGGATGGCGTTCTGGTGGGATACGGCGTAAGGCCCGGTCAGCGCGGCTTCCTCCATTTCCCGCGGGAAATGGACGCACAGGTGCCCGGTCAGGTCGTTGCCGGCGGTATAGTCTGTTTCGTGCCCATGGCTGTGCGTGGAGGCCATGTAGACGCGGCCGTCGCTGAAAATCACCCAGACAGGCCGGGGCGTCCAGTTGTTCACGCCCAGCACGCTGTTCATGACTGCCGTATCCTCTTTGGTCGGGGTATCGCCGTCGGCGTGCTTCCCGAGGCTGAAGAAACGGAAGTTGTAGTGCTTGCCGGAAATGAAGTCATAGATGACGACGTTGCGGAGGCGCTGGGCAATCGGCCGGATTTCCGTGTACCAGTTGGCAAAGCGCACCTCGCTGGCCCGGGGGGCGGTAAAGGCGGCCGCGGGCGGCGGAGTCGTAACGGCGGGCGGCTGGATGATGCCGCTGTTGGAGACGGCGTTGGCGGAATTGAGCTTCGCGAGCGTCAGTTGCCCCGCGACGCCGTCGGCGTCAAGCCGGTTCTTCTCCTGGAAGGCCTGCAGCGCCAGGAAAGTGCGCGGCCCGAACATGCCGTCCGCCCTGCCGGTCAGGTAGTTCAGCGCGATGAGCCGCTGCTGCATAGCCGTAACGGCGCTTCCGCTGTCGCCAATCCTCAGGGAGGTTGCCTGTTCCGGCGGGGCCGCGGTGGCGGATGCGGCGGGCGTATTGGCCCTGGCGTTGGCGCTGTAGACCAGGCCAAGCGTCTGGCTGCCGGCGATGCCGTCGGCGGCCAGGCTGTTATTCCGCTGAAAAGCGGAGACGGCGGCGGCGGTTTGGGTGCCGAAAATGCCGTCCGCGGTACCCATGAGGTAGTTGAGGGTGATCAGCCGCGACTGAAGCGCCCTGACCGCGTCGCCTAAGGAGCCCAGACGCAGCACGCCGGCCGTGCCCTGAGGCGCCGGGGTCGTTTCGCTCTGCTGCGCGTCTGCGCGCAGGGCATAGGAGGCGTACAGGGTTTGCTGAGTCGCCAGGTCGGCGACACCGGTGACGGTCAGGCTGTTGATGCGCTGGAACTGGCGGACCGCCGCGATATCGTCGCTGTTGTACAGGCCGTCCGGCGTGATGCTGTAATATCCCAGCTCGACCAGCCGGGTCTGCAGGTTGGTGACCGCCAGACCGCGGGTGCCGGAACGGATGACGATGACGTTCTGGGCGGTCAGCGGCGTGGGCTGCGCACCGCCGGGCGCCGGGGTTGCCTGCGGCTGCGTGCTGGTCCGCAGCGCCAGCATCGTGAAGCTGTCCACCTTGCCCGTCTCCCGGATGCTGTGCGCTTTCTGGAAGGCGCGCACGGCCGTGGCGGTTGCGCGAGTGAACTCGTAGCCCGGCGTGCCGTCGAAGTGCCCGGCGGCTATCAGCATCTGGTGCAGCTCGAAAACCGCGTCGCCGTAATCGCCCAGCGACAAGGTGAGGCCTTCGACCGGGGGCAGGGTTTTCACGCTGACCAGGCGGTTTCGGCTATTGCGCACCCGCCTTTCATACAGCAGCTGCTGCAGTTCCGGCAGCGCGTTGCCCGTTTCCCGCAGGCCGTTGCGCTTCTGGAAGGCCTTGACCGCGGCGGTCGTCCCGGCGCCGAACTTCCCATCCACGTTCCCGTTGTAAAAGCCCAGCTCGGACAGCGCCATCTGCAGGGCGCGCACCTTGCGTCCTTCCGATCCGGAGGTCAGGGTCTCATACCTAACCCGCGCGTCCGTATTGAAACTCAGCGAGCGGCCGCTTAAATACTGCTCCGGGATGTTGATATAGTCTTTCAGCGCATAGCCTGTGTAGTTCCGGTAGGTGACCTTCAGCCACTTTTCTCCGTCTTCCAGCACCGTCAGCGCCGCCCCCTCGGGAATGGTGGTGATCCGCATGGAGGAAGTGGAGGCACGCTTGCGAAGGTTTACGGAGGCGGCCGCCGTGGTCTGATAGGGGTAGGTGGCTGCCGGCTGCTCGCTCGGGGCTGTGGCCGGGGGCGGCGTGGCGGGTGCTGGCGTTTGCGCGGGCTGCTGCGCCGTGGAAGCTGCCCGCTCAAGGGCTGACAGCGTGTTTTCGCCGGCGACGCCGTCCGCGCTCAGGCGGCTGGCACGCTGGAAAGCCCTGACGGCGGCCTCCGTATCGCTGCCGTACTTCCCGTCAACGGCCCCACTGAAATGCCCCAGCGCTTTCAGTTTCTGCTGCAGCTGTAAAACGGCGTCGCCCCGGTCCCCGGGTCGCATGGTGACGCCCGGGAGGGGCGGCAGCGTTTTGACGTCGGTCTTTACGCCCCGCGCGTTTTTGGGCGTGCCCTCAAACAGCAGTTCCTGGGTGGCCTCGTTCGCGGCGCCCGTCACGTTCAGGCCGTTCGCCTGCTGGAAGGATCGCACGGCCTGCTCCGTGCCGCTGCCGAACCTGCTGTCGACGGCCTTTGAATAAAAGCCAAGCTCCTGCAACGCTTCCTGCAGAGCTTTCACCTGGACGCCCTCGGAACCTGATACCAGGGGCAGATAACGGCCCGGCCGGGCGGGCGTATCCCCGCCGGCCGGCGGCGTCGCGACGCTCCCGGTGCCGATGAAGGAGGAGACGACGTAGCCCCGCTTCCCCTCATAGTCGACGATGGCGTAGTTACCGTCCGTCCCGGTCACCAGCACCGCGTCACCCTTGCGGATGACGGCCAGCACGTCTGCCGTGGGGGAGGGCCTTTCCCGGAGCCGCACCGCGTCCGTTGCGTAGCCGGTATAAGGGTAGGAAACGGCGCCGGCAGCCGCCAATTGCAGAATAATCGCCGCCGCCGCCAACAGGCAGCCCAGGCGCCGGATTCTTGTCATGTTCATGTTGGCCTCCGTCTCATGCCGTTGATTAAGGCAATCCTAATGCAGACGCCTTGAATTGTCAATAAATTATTACAATTTGATGTCCCGTTTTTGCGAAAGGGAGAATTTTAGATATCCAGCGCGTCCCGGGTGACCCGCAGCATGTAAGGCGCATCATTGAGCGGCTGCCCAAAGGCGTCCAGGCCGTCCTTCGCAAAGCGGTGGATGACGAGGGTGTCCTCCCCTTCGCTGGACAGCTCCAGGAAACCCCGCCGCAGCACCGGTCTGCTGTGGCGCAGGCGGAAAGCCCGGCGGACGATCTCCATCGTTTTGGGGTCTTCCCTTCCCCAGGGAAAGGTTCCTCGGCAGAAGGGGTCGGAGGCGCCTTCCATCCCGGCCTCGTCTCCGTAATACAGGCTGGGCATGCCGGGCAGGGCCACGATGATGGACAGCATCTGCTCCATCCGGCCGATGGCCGCCTGGCGGAGGCGGTCCTCCATCATCAGCCCCCTGCGCTGCAGGGTGGGCAGGTGCTGATAGTCCTTTTTGGCCAGCATGTTCAGGATACGGGCCCTGTCGTGGCTGCCCATCAGGTTCATCAGGGAGTAGAAAAAGGGGACCGGGTAGTTTTCCTGCAGGGAGCGAACCTGCCGCACCACCTGCGCGGCGGGAATCTCGCGGGTGAAAAACCGGATCAGCGCTTCCCGCAGGGGATAGTTCATCACGCTGTCCACCGTGTCGCCCAATACGTAACTGCGCATGGCGCCGTAGGCGACCTTGTTGCTCGCGTCCTCCCACACCTCGCCCATCAGGGCTGCGTCCTCGTTTTCCGCGCGTACGGATTTCCGCAGGTCGCGCAGAAAGCCGACGGGCAGCTCATCGGCGACATCCAGGCGCCATCCGCAGGTTCCTTTGGCAATCCAGTGCCGGGCAACGCCTGTTTTACCCAGCATGAACGCCCGGAACCCCTCGTCTTCCTTGTTGACTTCCGGCAGTGTCGGGATGCCCCACCAGCTCGCGTAATCATCGGGGAAATGGCGGAAGGTATACCAGGAATAATAAGGGGAGTCCGCGCTCTGGTACGCACCCAGCGAAGGGTAGTGCCCATAGCGGTTGAAATACAGGCTGTCCTCTCCGGTGTGGCTGAACACGCCGTCCAGCATCACCCGGATGCCCGCCTCTGCCGCGTCCGCGCAAAGCGCCTCCAAGGCCTGCCCGTCTCCCAGCAAGGGGTCAATTTTCAAGTAGTCGCCGGTATCGTAGCGGTGGTTGCTCCGGGCCTGAAAGACGGGGTTGAGGTAGAGGAGGGTCACGCCCAGCTCCTTCAGGTAGGGCAGTTTAGCGCGGATGCCGTCCAGGTCCCCCCCGAAAAAATCCAGCGCCCAGTTGTCCCCGCTGCGGGGGTCGGACAATACCAGCGGCTCCTCGTCCCAGTTTTCGTGCAGGATTCGGTCGTCTCGGTCTTTCTTCGGCAGTTTGCTGCGATGGAAGCGGTCGGGAAAAATCTGGTACATGACGCCTTCTCGCAGATAAGAGGGCGGGGTGAAGGCTGGGTCGTATACGGTAATCTGATAGGCCGGGGGTGGGTCCTGGTACACGGCGCCGGCGCCGCCCAGCTTGTCCTTGGCGTTGCCGTAATACAGCCTGTGTCCCCGGCTGTCCTCCGCGAGGAAATCATACCAGACCAGGCAGGGATGCTCCGGCGCCCGGATGACCGCCTCATACTCGCCCATTCCCTGGTGCCGCATGGGAATCAGGGTTTCCCCGCCGTTCCAGTACCGGAGGGACACCTGGGAGACGGCGCCCTTGACGTACAGGCGCAGGCGGACTTCGCACCCCGGCGCGACGGCGCCCATCGGCAACCGGCAGTCCTCGCGCCTGGAGTCGTGAAACATTTCCATAAAAAAAGCGGTTCCTCCGGTCAAAATTTAAGAATCAACACCTTCAGGGGTGGCGTTCCACCTGCGGATGCGCGCACAGGGAAAGCAGCGCGCAATGGACACAGTCAGGCTTGCGCGCCTTGCAGACGCGCCGACCGTGGAAGATGAGCCAGTGGTGGGCCTTGTTCCACAGCGGCTTGGGGATGTTCTCCATCAGCTGCCGCTCCGTCTTCTCCACCGTCCCGGCCTCGGCCAGCCCCAGGCGGTTGGAGACCCGGAACACGTGCGTATCCACCGCCATCGCCGGCACGCCAAAGGCGTTGGCCAGCACGACGTTGGCTGTTTTCCTGCCCACGCCCTTCAGACTTGTCAAGCCTTCCAGCGTACCCGGAACCTGCCCGTCGAAGCGCGCCATGATGTCCCGGGCGGCCAGGACGATGTTGGTCGCCTTGGATACAAACCCGCAGGAGCGGACGTAGGGGAGCAGCGTTTCCGGCGTCGCCTCGGCCATGGCTTCCACCGTTGGAAAGTCCCGGAAGACGGCCGGCGTCACCTTGTTGACCTGCACGTCCGTGGACTGGGCGGAGAGCATGGTGGCCACCAGCGTTTCATAGGGGTTGGAGAAGTGCAGCTCGGGCTTCGCGTCCGGGTACATCTCCTCCAGCCGCTTCAGGATTGCCGCGATTGTTTGGCGCTTCGTCATTTGGCGAGCCACTTGAACGTTTTCCGGTATTCAAGGAGTTTGATGATGGTCAGCACCTCGATAGGGTAGAACAGCAGGTTTTTCACGCCCCGCAACGGCAGGAGGGCCCAGAACCCCTTCCCGATGATATCGCTGATGACCAGCGTATTGAGCGTCAGGTGGCACAGCACGGTGACCAGCGCCTGGGCCAGCGCCGCGCTGCCCCGCTGCGTCTCCTCCCGGCGCAGGAACAGACCGTACAGCAAGCCTTTGGCGGCCGCGATCAGGGCAAAACGCAGATCCAGGGGGCCGGCGGGGAAAAACAGCGCGCCCAGCACGTCGCCCGCGACGCTGACAACCAGCGCGGAACCGGGGCCGTATACGATGGCCGCCAGCACGATCGGCAGGTACCCGAAGGAGATGCTTAAAATCCGGTCGTTGTACCCCAGGAGGCGTTCCAGGATGACGGACAGCGCGATCAGGATGGCGAGAACCATCAGCTGCTTGAGCGCTACGTACCCCTCTTGACGCTGATCCATCGCATTGGATTCCCTTCGTTTGCTTTCAAGGAAGATACCCGGGTATCAGGGCTCTTCCTCTTCCGCGACGGTGAAGCTGTCGGTAAACAGGAACCCGTGCAGCAAGGCCCTGTTCTTCTCGTAATCCGGCAGCTGGCCGGAGCCGTTGGCATAGGTGAAAGGCACCACGGCGCCGTCGGCGGGGTAACGGAACTGTTCCACCTTGGCGTTGCGCAGCGCGTAGGCGACGCGGAAGGTCTCCATCAGGTCCATCATGGTCAGGTTGGTGGAAGCGCGTCGGGTGTCCGGGTTTTTTGGCGGCGTGCCGAATGTGAAAATGCCGTTGTTCCGGATGCCTTCGTAGGTAAACGACTTGTCAAACGGCTCCTCCCAGATGCGCAAGATATCGCCCAGCAGCTTTTGGGCGCCGGGCATGTCCAGCCCGCTTAAGGAGCCCGCCAGGCTGCTGAGCACGTTGCGCGCTCTGAACGTGCGCCCGAAATCCTGCGTATCCAGGTCGTTGGAGGCGCGTCGCTTGCGGATGCGCATATAGATGACCGCCGCGAAACCGTTCAAGTGGTATTCGCCGGGCATGCGGAGGATGGGCTGGGTGCTGTTCACGGGCACGGACCAGTTCTGAAGATAGTGCACCTCGTCGCTGGTCAGGCGGATGTCGACGCCGCCCGCCGCGTCGACAATTTCCATGATGTGGCGCCAGTCCATCAGCACGTACTTGTCGATCCTGAGGCCCAGATGGCTGTTGAGGGTGTCCAGGAGCGCCTGGATTCCATAGAGGCGGACGATCCGGTTGATTCGCCCCGGGTTGCCGTCCGGCCGGATGACCAGCATATCCCGGATGATGGAGGTGACCATGACCCGCCCGGCGACTTCGTCCAGCGTCAGCAGCACAAGCCCGTCGTTGTAACCTGGGTTTTCCGGGTTGTTCTGCCATTTGTCCATGCTGATGAGCAGGATATGGCGGATTCCCTGCGGGGTGGGGGGAATGTCCTGCGGCTCCAGCCGGGAAATATAGTTGAGAAGATACTGGCGGTCGTCCCGCGGGGCAGCCGCGAGGGTTGGGACGGAGGACAACGCCACCATCAGGCACAGCAGCAGACATAAGACTTTTTTCATGCGCTTTGCGGCTCGTAGCGCTCCAGGGTGACGCCGGCCTCCCCCAGCACCTCCAGCGCGAAGGCGTCCGGGTACCCCTGCTCGTACACGATGCGGCGGATGCCGGCGTTGACCAGGATTTTCGCGCAGACCGAACAGGGTTGGTGCGTGCAGTACAGGGTCGCGCCGTCGATGGAAAGCCCCAGCTTCGCTGCCTGGATGACCGCGTTTTGCTCCGCGTGGATGGCGTAGCAGATCTCCAGCCGCGTCCCGGAGGGGATGTTCAGCTTGCGCCGCAGGCAATACCCCCGCTCCTTGCAGGTCTTGGTTCCCGCCGCCGCCCCGTTGTACCCGGTGGTCATCACGCGCTTATCCTTGACGATGACCGCGCCGATGGAACGTCCCTCGTTGATGCAGCTGCTCCAGGTTGCCACCAGATGGGCCATTTCCATGAACCGGTGATCCCATTTGTCCACGCCGTCCTCCACGTATCAATATTGGTTGGTCAGGTCGCGCCCTCTGCCTGCGCGATGGCGGCGTTCAGCCGCCTGCGCAGGTCCAGAAGCCACCAATCGTTCATCATTTCTTCCGTTTCTCCGGGCTTTGCCGCAATCCCCTGCGACAACAGGGTAAGGACGGCGTCCCGACCCGCAAGGGACTCCAGCTTCTGCAAGGCGCCCAAATCCTGCATTGCCTGCTGGAAAAGCATCAGGCGAATGGATTCCTCCGGCTGTCCGCCTTCCGCCGGGTACACCAGGAAAGCGCTGCCCGCCGGTCCCAGGCCGTCGTTGTCCGTGTTGAGGTAGGGGTCGGTCAGGTAACGGGAGCCGGCTGAGAAATAGTAATTGTAGCCGTTGAAGAGAAACCCGGCCGCTTCATGGAGGTACAGTTTGACGCCGAGCATCCGGGATACGTGCCCGGGCATGGCGATCAGATCGCCGCTGTCAAACGAAGCGGTTGGGCGCGTATGGCAAACCCACCGTTCCCTGGCGTTGAAGCTGGAAAACGTGTCCGGGCGGCCGACCGGAACGATGGGAATGACCCCGTCTGCTTCTTCAATAACATCCGGCCCGCCCGGCACGTCGGCGATCCGGACGCCCGGCAGGAGGGGCATGACGGTTTTTGCGAACGACCTGTACTGTTCCCTGTCCTCCGCCCGCGGCAATTCGGCCATGTGGAAGACGCAGCGGTCCAGCACGTCGAGGTAATTTAGTTCACGTATAAGCGCGGGAAGGTAAGCCGCCAGAAAATCGAGGTAGTCCGGGGATTCCGCGCCCGTCTGCCAGCCGAACAGCTGCGTGTAGGAACCGTCCTTGACGCCCATGATCTTAGGTGCCCGCAGGCCGCTGTCGCCCACGGCCGCCAGCGGCGCCATCTCGAAAAACCGGATGCCCTCGTGCCGGCACAGCGTGATGAAGTCCCGCAGTTTCCCGAAGCGGAAGGTGTACCCAAGGGGTGTCACGAATACTTCCGACAATTGGGCGGTCACCCGTTCCTCCCCGGGGAAAACGTCCATCGGCGGCGTATGGATGGGCGTAAGCATCATGTTCATGCCGCGCTTCGCTGCCAGGGAGATGAAGTTGCGCAGGATGCGGTTATGCTCGATGGAGAATACCGGAACGTGGTAGTGCATCGCGAGGCAGTCCGCGTTGAACCGGCCGGAGGTTACCAGGCGCTGCCGGGGCAGCTCCGCTTTCATCAGCTCAATTTGCGCCTCTGCTTCTGCCAGGACGCTTCCCTTCCGGTCGAGAAACCGGACAGCCAGTCGATACAGGCCGGGCGCGGTGCCCGGTTCCGGCGCGACGTCCAGCCACAGCGCCTCCCACCGCTCCGGGTAGAGGCGCATGCCCATGCCCGGATGAAAGGCGCGCAGCAAATCCGGGTATACGCCGCCGGGATCGGCAGGCGCGTTTTTCCCAAGGGTGTGCGGATAGCGGACAGGAACGCCGAAAACGCGCCGCGCGTTCACCGGAAGGCTGCTTTCAACCGCGACGCTGACAGCAGGCAACGCACTGCCTTCGAATGATTCCAGGCAGTAGGCTGCCTGGAGGGAGAGCGTTTCACCCTGTAGCATGCTGACAGGCCCGTCCCCCGGGTATGCAGGAGGTTCGCGGTCAGAGCGGACCTTGGTCAGCGGACTGACCAGCGTCAACCGAATCTTCATCCGCTTCCCCCCTTCAGGCCTGCCGCGAGCCGGCAGAAGTCAAATCCCGGATGTCAATCACCGGATCGCGAACCCCGGCGAAGCGCCTGCCGTCATCCGAGATCCACGTGTGGGATCACGTTGATGACGCGGCGCCTGCTTCCCCCCAGGGACTGCATCAACCCCATCTGGGGCGCATTCGCGGCGAATACCTGGGTGACGGCGAATCCGGCGCCGCGCTGGACCAGCAGATCCGCCCCCGCCTGGAGCAACGCCCTGCCCACCCCGCGGCGGCGCATGTCGCGCTGCACGTAGAGCATGACAAGGGCTGCCGTGTCCGCGCTTGCGCCGGTCACCAGCATTTCGGCAACCGGATGGCCTGCGCGGTAGAAACCCAGCGCCAGGAAATAAGGCTGCTGCATCTGCAGCGTCAGGAAGTCGTGCGGAATGGGGGACAGGCGGTGCCGGTTGAGCCGTGCGACAAAGTTCTGCTGGTCTAAGACAGTCTGCAGGGGGACGGAAGCAAACTCACATCCCATCGGCGCCTGGAATCCGCCCCGCGGCAGCGGGAAGGCGTACTCTTCCCGCGCGTCCGCGGCAGAGAAACCGTTCTGCGTATAAAAGGTGGTCATGTCAAACTGCGTCGGAGAGACTTCCGTATAGATGCGGCCCTTGAGATGGGGGAAGGCGGCGCGGATTTGCTCCGCCCTGCCCAGCAGCGCGCCCAGCAGCAGGTTGCGGGCGGACGCCTGGGACTGGATGTCGACATAAAGCTGCATTGGGCGCTCCGGATAGATTTCCTCCTGCATATTCAGGATGATATAGGCTACGCCCAGCTGGACGTACTGGTCGTTCGCGGCGAAAAAGACGTCTTCGGCGGGGATGCCCTGGTAAGGTGCCTGGGGGTGAGATAGGCGCATACGGTCTCCTGTCCTTGCCTGCGGCCTGATGCCGGTATTTATTGCCACTCTGACTGCTGCAGGGTGTCTCCCGGGGTCAGGTCATACACGATTTTCGCGATTTCCGGGTGCTCTGACAGCATTTGCGCGGTATACCGTTCCAGCAGGTCCCAGGGCAGCCTGGCGGGCAGGGCGCGCACGTCGCCGCCCTGATGGCTGGCCGTCACGGCGCGCAGCGCGATGACAGGCGCCCGTTCCCGATCCTGGTAGGGGGCTTCATACAGCATGGCAAAGTATTTCCAAAAGCGTTTTGCCAGTCCGGCCTCGCGGATTTCTTCCCCGAACAGGGCGTCCGCCCGACGCAGCAGGTCCAGTTTTCCCTTCGTGCATTCGCCCATGACGCGCAGCGCCAGCCCGGTCCAGGGAAAGGACTGCATCCGGGTCAATTCCGGCGGCATGCCCAAAGCCTCTCCGACCGAACGGATTTCATCCTTGAACAACTCCTGCAGCGGCGAGACGGACGGCTTGTCCGTGTGGACGCGGGGACTCTGCTGCGCGCCGCGGGCGTCAGAGAGCAGGGAGGAACCGGAAGTCGAACGGATGAGCAGGTCAAAACGCATCGACGCGACCGTCTCATCCAGCACGCTTTGCAGCGTTTCCATCACCCGCGCCCGTTTTTCCTCCTGCTTTTTTACGCTCTTCAGCGCCTGCAGGAACCGTTCTTCCGCGTGGATAATGCGCAGGTTGAGGCCGGCAGTCTGGTAATAGGCTGAAAAGTCCGCGGCTTCTCCCTCGCGTAGCAGCCCGGTATCCACAAACACGCACTGCAGCCGGTTTCCCAGCGCGCGATGCGCGAGAAGCGCGCTGACCCCGCTGTCCAGCCCGCCGCTCATCACGCACAGGGCGTTCCCTTCCGGGACAGCTGCCTGGATATCCGCGCGCGCTTTGGAGATAAAGGCGTCTTCCCCCCACCAGCGGGTCGCGCCGCAGACGTTCAAGCAGAACTGCAGCAGCAGGCTCATGATGTCCGGGTCGTTCTGCTCCAGCTGGCACTGCAGCGCGAAAATATCCAGCGATTTGTGCATCACGCCCAGAACCACGCCGTCAAGCTCCGCCAAGGGATCCAGGTCGTCCGACCGGCCCAGCGGGCGCACGGTCGTGAACATACGCTCCGATTCGCCCAGGTCCTCCGTGATGCGGGAGGGCAGGAAGGTCAGCGTATCCACGTCGTTGACGGCGCGCGCTTCCCCGGCCTGGCTGCCCAGCAGGCCTGCCACCGCGACGGCTGTGTCCCCCAGCGCCAGTACCGGCATGCCGGTTCGCAGCAGCTGGCCGTCCAGGCGGACGGGTTCGCTCCCGCTGACGCCGCCGGCAAGCACCAGGCCCAGCGCTTCCTCGGCGACGAGACGCTCCACCGGCGCGTCGCCCGGCAGGATTTTGCAGTAGACTTTTTCCGCCCGCAGCCGGGAGGCGATCAGGGCGGCGTAGGAGGAGTCGAAATCCAATACCAGTATCTGATCCCGCATGTCCGCTCCTTTGTTACACCGCGCCGTCCACGGTCCAGAACTCGGTATGCTCCATCATCCATTGATGGGCGAACCGGACAAGGGCCAGCTGTGTCTGTTGGTTGGCGATGCCTGTCTGCGGCAGCCGGGCAATCGCCTGGAAGGCGCGGACGGCTTCTTGGGTTCGGTGGTTGTAAACGCCTGTCAGGTCGGATTCCCCCAACAGGCGGATGATCGCCAGCTGCTCCTGCAGCTTCTTCACCTTGAGGGAGTCCGACCCGCCGCGCAGCACGATATCCGCGAGGTCATGCACGGTGCCGTAGCCCTGGATGCGCCAGTCGTCCAGGCGGTATTGCGCGCGCTGCACCTTGTCCGGGTTATTGCCTTCGAGGGCCTGCACGATGACCTGTCCGGCGCCGTCCAGGTAGCACGCTTCCACCATCGCCACGTGGGTGGTGTCCCCACTGGGGGTGTGGGAAAAGAACATCCAGTCGCCCGGCTGGGGCACGTAGCTGTTCTTTTCCATCGGCGTCTCTTGGCCTTTGTACCATTGGCTGCCCCAGCCGGAGACGAAACCCGTGCGGGCGATGTAGCGGCCCTGTTTCAAATACCAATCCCTTCCGATATTGGTCGCGCCGTACAGGGGAAAGGATTCCTGCAGCATCTTGACGCCCAGCGCCGCTTCCGTCTGCGCGACGGCCCAGCAAAGAAACTCGGCGCACCATTCGGCGGACGGGTTCCCGTACCAGGCGCCGTACTTGGTCCGCCCTGCGCTGTCCTCCGTCACGCCCAATTCGGCGACCGCCGTCTCAATCAGCCTTCTGACCTCGCCAGAAACCGGATAGGCGGGGGGAATGGGGGTGAGCGGTACGTCTGTCTGCGCGGAGGCGGCAGCCGTCAGCGCCAGCAGCCAGACGCAGGTCAACGCGGCGAAGCGTTTCATCCTCATCCTCCTTCTCAAGGCTGCGATTATCGGATTATACAATGACGTCCCTGCGCTGGCAAGCAAGGCGGCCGCGCTCAGGGCGGGGGCGCGGCGGCGGCGGCCAGCCGCGTCTCATCAAAATCAGGGGGATTCAGGCAGCCGTACGGCAGCCCGAGGGTGGTTTCAGCCTGCCGGCAGGCCGCCTGCAGCAAGCGGCGGGCGTTCTGCGCAGCCCCTGTTTCCGCGCGGCTGATTTCGCGAACCGCCAGCGCGCAGCCGCCCAGGTAGCCGTCAAACGCCACCCGCAGCGCGGCCTCCCCGGAAAAGGATGCCAGGTCCGCCTTCGACAGTTCAGTTGCCAGGCGGACAAACTCCGGGTAAAAGGCGTCCTCGGTTGCCAGCCGCAGCGCGTGGAGCAGCACCGGGCCTTCCGACCGTTCCGCCATGGCGGCCAGGCTCCCGGCCAGGGCTTCATCCCCCCGGCGCAGGATGCAGGCTTCCCGAAGCAGGAACCCAAGATCTGAGAGAGGCTCCCCGGTCCTTCCGGCGTCAAACCGCTCGATCGCCTCGCGGGTCCGCGCCTGGCAAACGGCAGCCAGCACGTCCAGTTTGCTTTCAAAGTGATGGTAGAAACTCCCCTTGCTGCAGCCCAGCCGGTCCAGGATGTCCTGAAGGGTGACGGCGTCGTAGCCTTCGTTGAAAAACAGCGAGGCGGCCGTTTCCAGGATCTCCTTCCTGCGCCGCTCACCCTTTCTCATCGGGGCGTCCTGCTCCATCCTGACGTGATGCTTAGTTATACTCGATCACCTGCTGCACCATGGGATAGCGGGAGGTAAACAGCTTTTCCCGCCGGTACTCAACGCCGTTGCGCAGATACACGCGGTAGGTGTCCACCACAAAACCTGTCCGCGCCTTTTTCAACTCCTTCGTCGTGTTGTAGGGGAGGCTTGGATTGGGCTGCATCAGGGGCTCCAGCGGGGGCGGGGTGGAGGAAATCTGCTGCGTCTCCAGCCGGATGGCCTCTCCGGGTGCGCTGAGCATCCCGTACACCTCCACGTGGACCGCGCGCTTGCTGTAGTAGGCGACGAGGAAGACGGGGGTATCCTTGTCGTTGCGGAACTTGAGATCGAGGTTGGGCCAGTTGACCGCCGCGTCCAGGCCGCGATCCAGGTAGCTGACCGGCCAGGCGTGCGGGGAGCGCTCCACGATGGACATGCCCGCCAGCGCGGCCGCGTTGAAGAGGGTGGACGACACCTGGCACACGCCGCCGCCCACGTCGTCAATCAGCACGCCGCCGAGGATTGCCGGCGCGCCCTGGTAACCTTTCTCAATCGTGCGCTGGCCGGTGGCCGCGTTAAAGGAGAAGGTCTCTCCCGGCATCACGGTCTTTCCGTTGATGGACTGGGACGCCAGGGAGATGTTGTTGTTGCGGTTCTCGTCAGCGGTTGTTTTGGTGCTGAAGGACGCGAGCTGCGTGAAGCTGTTCTGCAGGTCCACACTGCTGACCTTGGGCAGGATGCGCTCGGTGGACAGGGTGAGCTGGGCTTTATAGTTCCCGCTGTCCAGCGCCTGTGTCAGCGCGTTTTCGATCTCCGTCGGATTGATGCGGCGGCCCTGCACGTCCCGGGTGACTTTGAACTGCCGGGTGGAGAAGTTGAATTCCTCGATGACCGCGTTGACCGGGTCGCGGGAGACCTGCGCGGCGATGGCCTGGGACAGCGACCGGACGTCCCCGCCGTCGTAGGATACGCGGGTATAGAAATAAGCATTCTCCCGCCGGGTCTGAAGCGTATGGCGCCATCGGATGTCAAAGGGGGTGCTGGCGTTGCCGATGCCCTGGATGAACCCCTGCCGCCCGATGGACCAGGCTTCGTCCAGAACGGTGGAAACGTTGCGCTCAAAGGGGATTTCAGCCTGCGTAATCCGGTAGGCCGTGTCGTCCACCTGCAGCCGGATGTCAAGGCCGGTCTCCGTTTCCGCCGCTTTTTGTTCCAGGGCGGCCTGCGCCTGCTGGCGGCTCATCCCGCCGATGGGCACCTCGTCCACCAGGATGCCGTCAAAAAAGGCCGCGGTCGCCATGGCTGCCTTCCGGGATTCAAATGCCGCAGCCGGCTGGTAGGCGCGGTAAACCGCGAACAGGACGATTGCCAGCAGCGCCAGGGAAACAGCCGCGATTGCCGCCCACAGCACGGGAAAACGCCTGGGCGCCTGCCCGGCGTACGGAACGACGTCGGTTTCCCCGGGATAGAACCCATCCTGCCAGGACCAATCCTGCGGCTGGGCGATAAAAGGCGCCTGCCAGACGTCTTCCGGCTGCTGCTGGTTCTCCTGCGGAACCCCCCACGAGGACCAGTCTCCGGACGTCTCCCGCAAGGAACCGTCCGCCCAAGGGTCGTCATTCCCTGCCGTGTCCGGGCGAAAAGCGGCGCGCCGGACGGTTCTTTCATCCTGAAAGGATGGCTTCGTGCGGTTTCCGCGGCGCAATAGCGGCCTCCTTCCCTACAGTCGGCCCGATTGTAGGTTTGCGCTGCGGGATTGTCAAGAAACGGCGCGGGAGCGGCGCTCGCCGCCCCGCTTGACAACGCGCCCGGGCGCCCCTATGATGTGCGCAGAAACGCGAAGGGGGAGAAGGTATGAATTTCTACGTTTGCAAGCATTGCGGAAATGTCGTCGCCTATGCGTACAATTCCGGCGTCAAGGTGGTCTGCTGCGGCGAGGAAATGCAGGAGATGGTGCCCGGCACCGTCGACGCGTCCAAGGAAAAGCACGTGCCGGTGGTCAGCGTTGAAGGCAGTCTGGTCAGGGTCAAGGTTGGCTCGGTTGAACATCCGATGGAAGAGAAACACTACATCACCTTCATCGCGCTGGAAACGGAAAACGGCAACCAGCGCAAGCCCTTGAAGCCCGGGGACAAGCCGGAAGCGGTCTTTTCCATTATCCCCGGCGACAAGGTCAGGGCGGTCTACGAGCACTGCAATCTCCACGGCCTTTGGAAGGCCTAAATATAAAAAAAGGAGCGATTCATGAAGAAGTACGTTTGCGACATCTGCGGCTACATCTATGACGAGGCGGAAGGCGAGCCGGACAACGGCTACGCCCCCGGCACCAAGTGGGAAGACCTGCCGGACGATTATGAGTGCCCGCTGTGCGGTGCGAGCAAGGATCAGTTCAGTTTGGTCGAATAATGTCAAGCCGGTAAAAGGCGCCCAATTTCCGGGCGCTTTTTTGTTGGGTTTTGCAGAATGATTGGGCTAAGGCCGTTCACACAGGCGCGGCAGACGCTATTCTGCCGCCCGGCGGGCGGCCTCCAGTTCCTCCAGTGGTTTTTTGGCGACCAGCAGCAGGATGAAACCCGCCAGGAACAGCAGCAGCAGGCACAGCGCGCCCAGGGAGGAGCGGCCGGTCAGGTTGCCGACCAGGGCGAAGAGGAAGGGGCCGATGACGGCGGCGAACTTCCCGAAGATGTCAAAGAACCCGAAATACTCGTTGGAACGCTTCTTGGGTACCAGCTTGCCGAAGTAACTCCGGCTGACCGCCTGAATGCCGCCCTGCATCGTGCCGACCAGGACGGCCATACCCCAGAACAGCGCGGTGGAGAATCCGATCGCCTTCTGGTAACGATCGATTTCCCCGGCGTTGCGCAGCTTGAAATCGGACAGGACGGCATTGAGGCCCGGCAGCGTGGCTGCGGCCAGCGCCTTGTCGTCCGGGCTAATGCCTTCCCAGGAAAACGCCAGTTTGTCCACGGCTGCCGCGTCTTTGGAGCGGGCAGCTTTTTCCGCCGCCGCCAGGTAGGCGGTCAGCGCCTTTTCCGCGCCATCCTTGTCTTCAAACGCGACGGGGGCTGTGATTTCCTCAAAGGCGGCGCGGCGGTCGGCGAAGGCTTCGCGGTAGGCGTCCTGGTGCGGCTCCAGCGTAAAGCCCATGATGAATCCCGCGAAGCAGATGAACATATAGACCGCGATGGCGATGAGCAAGGCCCTGCGCGTGGAAATCTTGCCCGCCATGCGGGCAAAAAGGATGGAGGAGGGCATGGCGACGATCTGGGTGACCAGCAGCGCCAGGATCATGCCGGTCGCCCCGAGGCCCAGGGCGGTGCCGTAGGCGGTGGAGATGGAGATGACCGCTCCGACCCCGTCAATGTAGAAGAAATATGCCAGGATAAAGAGCAGCAGGCCCCGCTGCGCCACGATGTCCCGCCCGGTCCGCAGCGTGCTGTCAAAGGCGCCCCGCAGCGAGATGCGCTCCGGCCGCTCCAAATAGTGTTCCTGTTCGACGTTCTTCAGGAAGGGGATGGAGAAGACCAGCCACCACACGGGAACGATCAGGACGGAAAATTTCTGCGCGAAGGGGCTGTCATACCCCATGAACATCAAAACGGCGATGGAGATGACGAAGGGAATCGTGCTTCCGCCGATATAACCCATGGCGTATCCCCAGGAGGACACTCTGTCCATGCGCTCATCGGTCGTCACGTCCGTCAGGAAGCTGTCGTAAAAAAGGTTTGA
>JAPXQZ010000005.1:0-19920 GCA_033813835.1 Clostridia bacterium
CGTCTTCACGACGCGGTTGACGGACACCAGCTTCTCTTTAAATTCGCTCTGCTCTTCCCGGTCCCTGTCTCTGTCTCTGCGTTGCATCCTCAGGTCCCCTCCTTAGAATTTCAGCCCGGCTTCGCGGGCGCCGTCCGCCAGGGAGGCGACACGGCCGGTGTAGATGTAGCCGCTGCGGTCGAAGACCACCTTCTCGATGCCGGCCTTCAGCGCACGCTCGCCGACGAGCTTGCCCACGGCTTTGGAGGCGCCCTTCTTGTCCAGGTTGTCCAGCTGCTTCTTGACCGCTTCGTCCATCGTGGACGCCTGGGCCAGGGTGACCCCCTTCGTGTCGTCAATGACCTGCGCATAGATGGCGGCGTTGCTGCGGAATACGCAGAGCCGGGGCATCCCGGGCGTGCCGGAAATCTTCTTGCGGACGCGGGCGTGCCGGATCTGGCGAACCTGGTTGCGGTCCCGCTTAATGAACATAGGCCTTCGCTCCCTTCAAATCAGTTGCCGGATTTGCCGACCTTGCGGCGGATATGCTCGTCCTTGTACTTGATGCCCTTGCCCAGGTAGGGCTCCGGCGGGCGGACGGCGCGGATATCGGCGGCGAGGTTGCCGACGACCTGTTTGTCGATGCCCTTGACCACCACCGTGGTGGGCGCGGGGGTCTCAAAACTCACGTGTTCCGGGGCGGTAAAAACCACGGGGTGGGAATAGCCGACGGACAGGGTGAGCTTGCCCCCCTCCGCCTGCGCGCGGTAGCCGGTGCCGACCAGCTCCAGCGTCTTGCTGAAGCCTTCCGTCACGCCCACGACCATATTGTGCACCAGCGCGCGGTACAAACCGTGCATGGCCTTCTGCGGCTTGGAGTCGTTCTGCCGCGTCAGGTGAAGGGTGCCGTCTTCCTGGCTGATGCCGATGGTGCGGTTGACATCCTGGGTCAGCGTCCCCTTGGGGCCCTTGACGACGACGCGGTGGCTGTCGTCCACCGTCACCGTCACGCCCTTGGGCAGGTGGATGGGAAGTTTACCGATACGAGACATGCTTTCTTCCTCCTGTGCGTCCGCTTACCAGATATAGGCGAGCACTTCGCCGCCCAGCTTGTCCTGGCGCGCCTTCCGGTCGGTCATCAACCCCCTGGAGGTGGAGATGATCGCGACGCCCAGGCCGCCCAGCACCTTGGGCAGGTCTTCGCAGCCAGCGTAGACGCGCAGGCCGGGCTTGGAGATGCGCTTCAGGCCGGCGATGACGGGCTGCTGCTTGCCGTTGACGTACTTGAGGGTCAGCTTGATCTGCCCCTGCACGCCGTCCTCAATTTTTTCAACCGCCTTGATGTACCCCTCCTCCAGCAGGATGCGGGCGATGGCCTTCTTGGCGTTGCTGGCGGGGATGGTCACCGTGTCATGCTTGGCGATCTGCGCGTTGCGGATGCGGGTAAGCATATCGGCGATGGGATCATTCACGACCATGGGGAACCTCCTTACTCCTGAAACTCTTACCAGCTGGCTTTCCGCACCCCGGGGATCTGGCCCTTGTAGGCAAGCTCCCGGAAGCAGATGCGGCATACGCCATAGCGGCGCAGCACGGCGTGCGGGCGACCGCACAGGTTGCAGCGCGTGTAGGCGCGGGTGGAGAACTTGGGCGCGCGGCTTTGTTTAACCCGCAGACTGGTCTTTGCCATGTTTGTTTCCTCCCTTACTGCGCAAACGGCATCCCCAGCAGGGACAGCAGCTCGCGGGCTTCCTCGTCCGTGTGGGCGGTGGTGACGATGATCATTTCCATGCCGCGGATTTTCTCGACCTTGTCATAGTTAATCTCCGGGAAAATCAGCTGCTCGCGCACGCCCAGGGCGTAGTTGCCGCGGCCGTCGAAGGCTTTGGCGGACACGCCGCGGAAGTCGCGCACGCGGGGCAGGGCGATGGAGATCAGCTTGTCGAAGAACTGCTCCATGCGTTCGCCGCGCAGGGTCACCTTGGCGCCCACGTTCATGCCCTCGCGGAGCTTGAAGTTGGCGATGGACTTGCGGGCCTTGGTGACCAGCGGCTTCTGCCCGGCAATCTGGCTGAGCTCCTCCACCGCGGTCTCCAGCGCCTTGGCGTTGTCCTTGCAGTCGCCCAGACCCATGTTGATGACGATCTTCTCCAGCTTGGGAATCTGCATCGGGTTCTTGTAGCCGAACTTCTGCTTCAAGGCGGGCACAGCCTCGGCCAGGTATCTTTCCTTCAAACGGGTTGCCATGTGGCTGCTCCTCCCTGTCAGTCGATTTGTTCGCCGCACTTCTTGCAGACGCGGATCTTCTTGCCGTCCTTGAGCGTCTTGCTGCCGGAGCGGGAAGGCTTGCCGCACTTCTGGCAGACCAGCATGACGTTGGAGGCGTCGATGGCGGCTTCCTTCTTGATGAGGCCGCCGGGCTGGCCCTGGGCGCGGGACTTCTGGTGCTTGGTGACCATCGCGACGCCCTCGACCGTCACGCGGCCTGTCTTGGGGCTGACAGCCAGGACCTTGCCCTTGACGCCCTTGTCCTTTCCGGAGATGACGATGACCTCGTCCTTGGTTTTCACGTGCACTTTCATCCTGGTCTCTCCTTACAGCACTTCGGGGGCCAGCGAGATGATCTTCATGTAGTTCTTCTCGCGCAGCTCGCGGGCAACGGGCCCGAAGATACGGGTGCCGCGGGGCTGCTTCTGGTCGTTGATGATGACGGCGGCGTTGTCGTCGAAGCGGATGTAGGAGCCGTCGGGCCGGCGGTTCTGCTTGACCACGCGGACGATGACAGCGCGCACCACTTCGCCCTTCTTGACCTGGCCGCCGGGCGTCGCGGTCTTCACGCTGGCGACGATGACGTCGCCGATGCCGCCGGAGCGGCGGAACGAGCCGCCCAGCACCCGGATGCACATGATTTCCTTGGCGCCGGAGTTGTCGGCCACCTTAAGCCGTGTCTGCGGCTGGATCATACGGGGTTCCTCCTTTTCCTGGGCCGCGGGACAATCCGCGGCAGGGAATTACTTCGCTTTCTCGATGATTTCGACCAGGCGCCAGCGCTTATCCTTGGACAGCGGCCGGGTCTCCATAATCCGGACGGTATCGCCGATACCGCAGGCATTCTCCTCGTCATGGGCCTTGAATTTCTTAGTGTGCCCGATGATTTTCCCGTACAGCGGGTGCCGGTAGCGGCTGTGGATGGTCACCACGATGGTCTTGTCCATTTTGTCGCTGGTGACGATGCCCACGCGGGTTTTGCGGTTGCCGCGCTCTTCGGTTTTAGGGGTCTGTGACATGGAACCTGCCTCCTTTCTGCCTTATCTGGCTTCCTGCTTCTTGTTCGCCTGGGTCTGGGCCGTGAGCGCGCGGGCGATGTCCCGCTTGACGGCCTGGATCTGCATCGTGTTTTCCAACTGCCCCGTCGCCAGGCGGAAGCGGAGGTTGAACAGCTCGGTCTTCAGCTCCGCGATCTTCGCGGTCAGCTCTTCGGGCTTCATCTCCAGGAATTCGCTAACTTTCATCAGTTGTCACCCCCACTGGTATGCTCCATCTGCGCCTTGGAGTAGACCTTGCAACGCACGGGCAGTTTGGTCGAGGCCAGGCGGAGCGCCTCGCGGGCGACGGACTCCTCGATGCCCGCCACCTCAAAGAGCACGCGGCCGGGCTTGACCACCGCCACCCAGTACTCCGGGGAGCCTTTGCCGGAGCCCATGCGGGTCTCGGCGGGCTTTTCGGTCACCGGCTTGTCGGGGAAAATCTTAATCCAGACCTGGCCGCCGCGGCGGGTATAGCGGGTCAGGGCGATACGGGCGGCTTCGATCTGCTGGCTGGTCACCCAGCTGGGGTCAATGGCCACCAGGCCGAAATCGCCGTAAGCGATGTGGTTGCCGCGGTTGGCCTTGCCCTTCATGCGGCCGCGGAAGGTCTTGCGGCGCTTGACACGTTTTGGCATCAACATGGTTTATCTGCCTCCTTCGGGGGTCCTGGCAGCGCTGCCCCGGGCCTGGGGCAGCACCTGGCCCTTGTAAATCCATACCTTCACACCCAGGCGCCCGTAGGTGGTCTTGGCCTCGGCGAAGCCGTAGTCGATGTTGGCGCGCAGGGTCTGCAGCGGGATGGAACCTTCGTGGTAATGCTCCGTGCGCGCGATGTCCGCGCCGCCCAGGCGGCCGGATACGGAGGCCTTCATGCCCTTGGCGCCCGCGCGCATGGTGCGCTGGATGCTCTGCTTGAGCGCGCGGCGGAAGGAAATGCGCTTCTCCAGCTGCTGGGCGATGTTCTCCGCCACCAGCTGGGCGTCCGTGTCCGGCGCCTTGATCTCGATGACGTTGATGGTGACCGGGCGGCCCAGCATCTTCTCGACGAAGGCCTTCAGCTCCTCGATGCCCTTGCCGCCCCGGCCGATGACCATGCCGGGCTTGCCGGTAAAGAGGTTGATGGTCATGCGCGCGGCGCTGCGCTCGATATCGATGCGGCTCACGCCGGTGGCGTAATACTTCTTCTTGAGGGTCTCGCGGATCTTGTGGTCCTCGACCAAAAACTTCGCGAAATCCTTCTTGTCCGCGTACCAGCGCGTGCTCCAGTCGAAGATGACGCCGACGCGCGCGCCGTGGGGATTGACTTTCTGGCCCATTGATGACTCCTCCCTTATCTCTTGTCCAGCACGACGCTGAAATGGCTGGTGCGCTTCAGGATCTGGGAAGCGCTGCCGCGCGCCTTGGGGCGGAACCGCTTGAGGGTCGGGCCCGGGTTGGCGCAGATTTCAGCGACGTAAAGGGAGTCGCGGTCCATCTCCAGGTTGTTCACCGCGTTGGCGGCGGCGGACTCCAGCAGCTTGTACAGCACCGGGGAAGCGGCGTGCGGGGTGAGGCGAAGGATTGCCAGCGCTTCGTTAAGGCCCTTGCCGCGGACCTGATCGATGACCAGCTTGGCCTTGCGGGAGGAGATGCGGACGTGCCGGACGTGCGCGTGGGGACGCTTCTCGTCGCGGCTGTCATGACGCTCCCCTTTGTTTCGGGTGTTGCTTGCCATAGTGCTCTCCTTTCGCCTTACTTGCGCTCGGTCTTCTTTTCGCCGGCATGCCCGCGGAAGGTGCGGGTGGGGGCGAACTCGCCGAGCTTGTGGCCGACCATGTCCTCGGTGACGTAGACGGGCACGTGCTTGCGGCCGTCGTGCACGGCCACGGTGTGGCCGACGAAATCCGGGAAGATGGTGCTGGCGCGGGACCAGGTCTTCAAGACGGACTTCTTGCCCGACTTGTTCATCTCTTCAACGCGCTTGAGGAGCTTGGGTTCCACGAAGGGTCCCTTCTTAACTGAGCGGCTCATGCGGGGCAGGGCCTCCTTTCATCCTTCGGCTTACTTATCGTTGATGCGCTTGACGATCAGGCGGTTGGAGTATTTCTTGTGCTTGCGGGTCTTCATACCCAGCGCCGGCTTGCCCCAGGGGGTCAGAGGCGCGGGCAGGCCGATGGGAGACTTGCCCTCGCCGCCGCCGTGGGGATGGTCCACCGGGTTCATGACCACGCCGCGCACGGTGGGTCGGATGCCCATGTTGCGCTTGCGCCCCGCCTTGCCGATGCGGATGTTTTCGTGGTCGGTGTTGCCCACCGTGCCGATGGTGGCCTGGGCCATCAGCGGCAGCCTGCGGATTTCACCGGAGGGCAGGCGCACCTGCGCGAAGTTGCCTTCCTTGGCCATCAGCTGGGCGTACACGCCGGCCGAGCGGACCAGCTGCCCGCCGGAGCCGGGGCGCAGCTCCAGGTTGTGGATGAGGGTGCCCGTCGGGATGCAGGACAGCGGCATGGCGTTGCCGGGCTTGATGTCGGCGCCTTCGCCCGCGACGACCGTGTCGCCCACGGACAGTCCCACGGGGGCCAGGATATAGCGCTTTTCGCCGTCCAGGTAATGCAGCAGGGCGATAAAGGCGGAGCGGTTGGGATCGTACTCGATCGCCGCGACCCTGGCCGGCACCTGCAGCTTGTTGCGCTTGAAGTCGATGAGGCGATACTTGACCTTGCTGCCGCCGCCCTGGTGGCGCACGGTGATCTTGCCCTGGTTGTTGCGGCCGGCATGCTTCTTCTTGTTGGAGACCAGCGCCTTCTCCGGCTTTTTCTTGGTGATTTCCGCGAAGGCGTTCACCGTCATGAAGCGGCGCGCGGGCGAGGTCGGTTTATAGACGCGGATGGCCATTGTGCTTGCTCCTCCCTTAGACCATGCCTTCGAAGAACTCAATGGGCTTGGAGTCCTTTTTCAGCGTGACGTAGGCTTTCTTGACCTCGGGCGTGCGGCCCTGGGTGCGGCCTTGGCGCTTGATGCGGCCCATGGTGCGCAGGGTGTTGACAGAGTCAACCTTGATGTCCTTGAACACCGATTCCAACGCGCGCTTGATCTCGATCTTGTTGGCGTTCACGTCCACTTCGAAGACGTACTTTCTGTCCTTGATGCCGTCGTAGCCCTTTTCGGTGAGCACGGGGCGGCGGATGATGTCATGCGGGTTTTTCATGATGCGTAGACCTCCTGGATGGCCATGACCGCGTCGCGGGTCAGCACCAGCTTGTCCGCGCGCAGGATGTCATAGACGTTGATGGAGCTGGCGTAGGCGTCGGAAAGGGCCTGGATGTTGCGGCCCGCGCGCTGCACAGCCTCGTCGCGTCCGGCGAGCACCAGCAGGCAGGAACGGGTCACGCCCAGGTCCCTGAGCAATTTGGCCATCAGCCGGGTCTTGGCTTCCTTGAGGGACAGGCTGTCCAGCACGATCATGTCGCCGGCCGCCAGCTTGGCGGAGAGGGCGGAGCGCATGGCCAGGCGGCGCACCTTGCGCGGCACCTTCACTACGTAGTCCCGCGGCTGGGGGGCGAACACGACGCCGCCGTGGCGGAACTGGGGCGCACGGTTGCTGTGGTGGCGGGCGCGGCCGGTGCCCTTCTGGCGGTAGATCTTGCGCCCGCCGCCGCGGACCATGCCGCGGGTCAGCGCGCTCTGGGTGCCCTGGCGCCGGTTGGCCAGGATGGAGCGGACCACCAGGTGCATGGCGGCAACGTTGGGCGTGACGCCGAACACGTCATCGCTCAGGCTCAGTTCGCCCTCCGCCTTGCCCTGCATGTTTACAACGGGAATCGTCGGCATCGATGGTTCCTCCTCTTTTAGGCCTTGCACGCGTCGCGCACAAGCAGCAGGCCCTTGTTGGGGCCGGGAACGGCGCCTTTGATGAGCAGCAGGTTGCGCTCAGCGTCCACGCCGATGACTTCGAGGTTCTGCACCGTCACCCGCTCCGCGCCGTACTGGCCGGCCATCTTCTTGTTCTTGAAGACGCGGGAGGGGTCGGAGTTGGCGCTCATGGAGCCGACGCCCCTGTGGTACTTGGAGCCGTGGGCCATGGGGCCGCGGCTCTGGTTCCAGCGGTAAATCGCGCCGGTAAACCCGTGGCCCTTGCTGGTGCCGGTCACATCCACCTTTTCCCCCGCCTCGAACTGCGCGCAGGAAAGCGTCTGCCCGACCTCGTAGGGGGCGACGTCCGCCAGGCGGAACTCGCGCAGGTAGCGCGCGGGGGCGACGCCGGCCTTCTTGAAGTGGCCGGCTTCAGGCCTGTTGACCAGCTTCTTCGCGCGGGCTTCGGGATACTCGTCGAAACTCAGCTGGAGGGCAACGTAGCCGTCCTTCTCCAGGGTTTTCTTCTGCACGACCGTGCAGGGGCCGGCCTGAACCACCGTCACCGGGACCAGGCGGCCATCCGGCAGGAACTGCTGGGTCATGCCCAACTTCTTGCCCAGAATTGCTTTTTTCATGATGCTTGCCTCCTGCCTCAGAGCTTGATTTCGATCTCGACGCCGGCGGGAAGATCCAACTTCATCATGGCGTCCACGGTGCGGGAAGTGGGGCTGTGAATATCGATCAGGCGCTTGTGCGTCCTGCGCTCGAACTGCTCGCGGCTGTCCTTATACATGTGGGGGGCGCGCAGGATGGTGACGATTTCCTTCTCGGTGGGCAGCGGCACGGGGCCGGAGACCCGGGCGCCGGTCCGCTTGGCGGTGTCCACGATGCGCTCGGCGGACTGGTCGATGAGATGGTGCTCGTACGCCTTGAGCTTGATGCGGATTTTCTGGCTGGCCATTAGATTTCCTCCTTTAAGTTCGCTCGCGCGCGGCGCTTCCGCCACGGCCGTGAGCCCGTCGCCCGATTGTCGGGCATGGTCCGCGATAATGACCCGCCCAAGGCCGGGGCGGCAACCTATCGCTTCATCCCAAAACAGACAGCAGGGGTATTATACGCACGTTCCGGGAGGAATGCAAGCATAAGTTTACAATTTTTTTGTCTTTTTCTGCAAGCCCATGCCGGTCGGCTCCGCTGTACGCCTTTGGTTCTTGTACATTCACCCAGGAACAGCGGTACGCCGTCCCGGGTGTATCGAAAACGCGAAAACCGCCGGCATGGTGCGCGAACGCCCCGTTCTCCGCTTGACTTTGGCCTGTCCGGAGGCTATGTTGGGCAGGGAGACCGCGCCATAAAACCCAGGGGGAACAGAGAATGTCGAGGAGTTACCGCAGCGAGCTGGTGGGCGTGTTCGGGTATCCTGTGGACGAGAACCCGACCGGCGTGGTGGAGGAAGCCGCCTTCCGGGAGGCAGGCATCCCCTGGCGCTACCTGACGGTCCTGGTCAAGCCAGAGGATCTGGGCGACGCGGTGCGCGGGATGCGCGCGATGAACTGGCGGGGCGTCAACCTGACCATCCCGCATAAGATTGCCGTGATCCCCCATCTGGACGCACTGTCCCCCGCGGCGGAAATCATCGGCGCGGTCAACACCGTCGTCAACCGGGAAGGCCGGCTGACGGGTGAAAACACCGACGGAAAGGGCATGCTCAAGTCCCTGGTGGAAAACGGCCGGAACCCAAAGGGCCTGCACGTGACCGTGCTGGGCGCGGGCGGGGCGGCGCGCGCCGTGGCGGTGGAGTGCGCGCTGGCCGGCGCCCGGAAGGTCACTATCATCAACCGCACCGCCCTGCGCGGGGAGGGACTGGCGTCACTGATTTCCGGGAAGACCGCGGCGGCATGCGAGTTCCTGCCCTGGGCGCCTAAAATGAAGGTGCCGGAGGGCACGGACCTGATTATCAACGCGACCTCCATCGGCCTGTATCCGGACACGGCCGCCCGGCCGGATATCGACTACGATACCATTGCCCGCCGCATGGCGGCCGCGGACGTGGTGTTCAACCCGCCGGACACGCCCTTCCTGAAGGAGGCGGCCGCCCGCGGCGCCCAAGCCATCAACGGGCTGGGCATGCTGGCCAACCAAGCGGCGGTCAATTTCACGCTGTGGACGGGCCTGAAGGCGCCGGAAGCGCGGATGATGGAAGCGCTCAAGGGCGAGTTCGGGCTGGCGTAAGCGATGCTCCGGGCTTATCCCCGGCATCAGCCCGCAGTTAAATGAATCGCCGCCGGAAAACCGGCGGCGATTGTTGCTTGTTGGCACCTACTTCTTCTTGATGGCCTTGGTTGCTTTTTCGGCGGCGTCGCGGGCCTTGTCCTTGGCGACCGCGGCGGCTTCCTTGGCCTTGCCGGCCGCCTTGTCCGCCTTGCCCTCCGCCTGTAGCTTCTTGCTGCCGGTTGCCTTGCCAAGCGCTTCCTTGGCAGCGCCTTTGGCCTGGGTGCCCTTTGCCTTGGCCTTCTCCGCCAAGATCCCCGCCTCTTCCTTCAGGTTCTGCGCGACCGGTTTCTTCTTGGCGTCCATCTTGGCTCCTCTCCGCGTTCGTTTCCGATTGGTGCCGCATTGGTTCGCAGGGGTTATGCCGACGGGGCGGCCGCTTCAGACAAGTTTTGCGCATTTCGGCGGATTCCCAGCTATTAACTTTCGGTACTATAGATTTAAAATGTTCTATTTCTGTTCTTTTTCTATTGCACTCCCTTCCGCGCGGGGCTACAATCCATGCAGCGACAGATAAAAACAGGGAGGACGCCATGGATTTAAGCAGGTATCCCGCGGAACCGTACCGCATCAAGTCCGTCGAGACCATCCGCATGAACACCCGGGAGGAGCGCGAGCATATCATCCGGAAGGCAGGGTTCAACACCTTCCTGATTGACTCCGAAGACGTCTATATCGACCTGCTGACCGACTCGGGCACCAACGCCATGTCCGATCGCCAATGGGCGGGAATGATGCTGGGGGACGAAGCCTACGCCGGCAGCCGCAACTGGCACCACCTGGAATCGACGGTCATGGAGCTGTTCGGCTTTCGCCACGTCATCCCCACCCACCAGGGGCGGGGGGCGGAAAACCTGTTGAGCCGCGTCGCTATCAAGCCCGGACAGTACGTCCCCGGCAACATGTACTTCACGACCACGCGCTACCACCAGGAGGCCAACGGCGGCGTCTTCTTCGACATCATCCGCGACGAGGCCCACGACGCGCAGGCCGAGCTGCCCTTCAAGGGTGACGTGGACCTGAACAAGCTCCGGGGGCTGGTGGACAGGGTCGGCGCGGGCCAGATCGCCTACGTCTGCGTCGCCGTCACGGTGAACCTGGCCGGCGGCCAGCCGGTATCGATGGCAAACCTGCGCGCGGTTTCCGCCTACTGCAAAAGCCAGGGCATCAAGGTGTTCATGGACGCCACCCGGTGCGTGGAGAACGCATGGTTCATCCGGGAGCGCGAGGAAGGCTACGCGGACAAACCCATCAGGGACATCGTGCGGGAGCAGTTCAGCTACGCCGACGGTTGCACGATGTCGGGCAAGAAGGACTGCATCACCAACATCGGCGGCTTCCTCTGCCTCAACGACGAGGCGCTGTTCCAGGCCGCGCGGGAACTGGTGGTGGTGTTCGAGGGCATGCCTTCCTACGGCGGCATGGCCGGGCGGGACATGGAAGCCATGGCCATCGGCCTGAAGGAAGCCATGCAGGAGGAATATATCGAGCACCGCGTCAAGCAGGTGCGCTACCTGGGCGACCTGCTGATGGAGGCGGGCGTGCCCATCGTGCGCCCGGTGGGCGGCCACGCGGTCTTCCTCGACGCGCGCGGCTTCTGCCCGCACCTAAGGCAAGAGCAGCTGCCCGCGCAGGCGCTGGCTGCGGCCATCTACGTGGAAGGCGGCGTGCGCTCGATGGAGCGCGGCATCGTCTCCGCCGGCCGGGACAAGGCAACGGGCCGGGACCATGCCCCCAGGCTGGAGACGGTGCGCCTGACCATCCCGCGGCGCGTGTATACCTATCGGCACATGGACCTGGTCGCCGACACCGTTTCCCGCCTTTATCGCCGCAGGGAGGAGATCCGCGGCCTGAAATGGGCGTACGAACCCAAGCAGCTGCGCTTCTTTACCGGCCGGTTCGAGCAGCTGTAACCAGCGCCCAGGGGTGCAAATTGAAGGAACCGTCCAATCCGGGACGGTTCCTTCCTGCTGTTCCGGCCTTGTCGCGGCTCAGCGCCTCAGGTTCTCGAAGATGCCCGCGGCGCCCATGCCGTTGCCGATGCACATGGTGACCAGACCATACTTCCCGCCTGTCTTCTGCAGATAGTCCAGTGCCTTGCAGGTTAAAACCGCGCCCGTCGCGCCCAGAGGGTGGCCCAACGCAATGGCGCCGCCCCAGGGGTTAACAAGCGCCTCGTCAAAGCCCAGCTCGCGGATGCAGACGATGGCCTGGGACGCGAAGGCCTCGTTGAGTTCGATGACGTCCATGTCCCGGATGTCCAGGCCGGTCATGGTCATCACCTTGGGCACGGCCGCGATGGGGCCGATGCCCATCACGCGGGCGGGCACCCCCGCGACGGCAAAAGCCACAAAGCGCCCCAGGGGTTTGACGTTCAGCCTTTTAGCGGTTTCCGCGTCCATCATGACCGCGAAGGCCGCCCCGTCGGTCATCTGGGACGACGTGCCGGCGGTGACGCTGCCGTTTTCCTTGAACGGCGTCGCGAGCGTGGACAGGATCTCCGGCGTGGTGCCGGCGCGGATGCCCTCGTCCGACTTGACGACCTTTTCCTGCCCGTTCTCGTCCATGACCGCGATTTCGACGATCTGGCGCTTGAACTCCCCGGCGTTCTGGGCCTTGGCCGCCCGCTCGTGGCTGCGGCTGGCGAAGGTGTCCATCTCCAGCCGGGTCACCCCGTAGTCGTCCGCGACGTTCTCGGCGGTCATGCCCATGGGCATGTAGGCGTCGGGGAAATGTTCCAGCAGCCAGGGATCCGCGTCCTTGGGGTCGGGGATCATGGACACGCGGGTCATGGATTCAATGCCGCCGGCGATGATGATATCCGCGGCGCCCGCCGCGATGGCGTTGGAGGCGGTCGCGATGGTCTGAAGCCCCGAAGAGCAGAAGCGGTTGACGGTCTGTGCCGGAACGTTCTCCGGGAACCCCACCCGCTGCAGCACGAGCTTGGCCATGTTGGAGCCCTGCTCGCCGCAGGGGGTTGAGCAGCCGACGATGAAATCGTCCACCTGCTTCAGGTCCAGCTGCGGCAGGCGGTCCAGGACGCCCGCCAGGGTTTTGGCTCCCAGCTCGACGGGATGGACGCCGGCGAAGGAGCCTTTGCGCGCCTTCGCGAGGGCGGAGCGGCCGATGGCTGCGACGACGACTTCCCTGCATTGTTTCATGGTGAAATCCTTTCCGCGTTTCCAGCGTGTTATTCTCTTCCGGCCGTATTTTATCACATCCCGGAGGCAACGGAAACCGCGGCGCATTGGCTGCTCCCGCCGGAATTGGATTAGCCGGCCGGACAGCGTCCACGGTAAATGCGGGGCTAAAAAGAGCCCTCGCGGGCTCTTGCGGCTCAACGGGACAGGCCTTCCTGGATCGATTGAATTCGTAATGCCCTGGATTACCGCACGTAGTCGGCGCCGGCCTTCAGCGCGCGGATGTTGAGCTCCACCAGGTGAGCCTTGGGGCCGGTGAAGACGCTGGCCAGCATCTCCTCGATGGTTTCCATCTTCAAGGCGCCGGTGGCCTGGATGTAGGCGCCGAGCATGACCATATTGGCCGCCTTGAAGTTGCCCAGCCTGCCCGCCTCCTCCATGGAGGGTATCAGGTAGCAACGCACGTCCGGCCGGCAGGCGGGGTTCTCCACCTGGGAGGAGTTCACCAGCACCAGCCCGCCCGGCTCGACCAGGGGCTCGAAGTGCTTGAGGGAGGGGCCGTTCATGGCGATGAACTCGTTAGGCTGGGTCACGACCGGGGAACCGATTGGCTCGGTGGAGATGACCACGGAGCAGTTGGCCGTGCCGCCGCGCATTTCCGGCCCGTAGCTGGGCACCCAGGAGACGTTGTAGCCTTCCTTCAGCCCGGCCTCGATGAGGGTCTTGCCCATGGCCATCACGCCCTGGCCGCCGAAGCCCGCGATAATCAACTCTCTGGTCATTCCTCCGCGGCCTCCTTCTTGGCGGTGAGATCCTTGACGACGCCCAGGGGATAATACCGGCTCATGTCGGACTTGACCCACTTGCCCGCGTCCACCGGGGTCATCCCCCAGTTGGTCGGGCAGGTGGACAGGAACTCGATGAAGGTATGGCCGACGCCCTGCATCTGCAGGGTGAACGCCTTCTTGATGGCCTTTTTCGCCTTGTGCAGGTTGGGCATATCCGCCACGCAGACGCGCTCGCAGTAGGCCATGCCGTCCAGGGTGGACAGCATTTCGGACATCCGAATCGGCATGCCGTGGCGCTGTGCCTCGCGGCCGGACTGGGAGGTGGTGGACTTCTGGCCCAGCAGCGTGGTGGGCGCCATCTGGCCGCCGGTCATGCCATAGATCGCGTTGTTGATGAAGATGGTGGTGAACTGCTCCCCCCGGGCGGCGGCGTGGACGATTTCCCCGGCGCCGATGGAGGCAAGGTCACCATCCCCCTGGTAGGTGAAGACCAGTAGGTCCGGATGAGTGCGCTTGATGCCCGTCGCCACCGCGGGCGCGCGCCCGTGGGCGGCCTCGACGAAATCGCAGTTGAGGTAGTCGCCCGCCAGCACCGCACAGCCGACAGGGCTGATGCCCACGGCCTTGTCCAATAGGTCCATTTCCACCAGGACCTCGGCGATCAGTTTGTGGATGATTCCGTGATGGCATCCGGGGCAATAGTGCGTTTCCACGTCCTTCAGCCCGCGGCTGCGCTCGTAGACGACCTGTGTCTGCGCCATTTACTTCACCTCGCTCAGGGTCTTTTTCGCCGCCTCGGCAATGTGGGCGGGCTCGGGCACCATGCCGCCGGTGCGGCCGTAGAAGGACACGGGCTTTGCGCCCTCCAGCGCCAGCCGCACGTCCTGCACCATCTGCCCCATGGACATTTCCACGGTCAGGACCGCCTTCACGCTGTCCTGCGCGGCTAAATCCCGCAGGGCTTTGGAAGGGAAGGGCCACAGCGTGACAGGGCGGAACAGGCCGGCCTTGACACCCTCCTTTTCCAGGCGCCGGGCGGCGGAGAGGGCAATGCGGGCGGTGGTGCCGAAAGCGGCGATGAGGATGTCTGCGTTTTCGCATCCGACGGCCTCCCAGCGCACCTCATCCCGCTCAATTTCCGCGTACTTTTCAAAGATGGACTCCACGAAGCGCTCGTTCTTCTCGGACTGCAGGCGCAGGGAGGTCACGAAATGGGTCTTTCCGTCGCCGTCCCGGCCGTCGGCTGCCCAGGGCTTCTCCACCGGGGGCTTCGCCGCGGTTTCCTTCCATTCGATGGGCTCCATCATCTGGCCGATCATGCCGTCCGCCAGCATCATGACCGGATTGCGGTAGCGGTCCGCGAGATCGAAGCTGTCCTGCATCAAATCGACCGCTTCCTGGATGCCCGAAGGCGCCAGCACAATCATGCGCCCGTCGCCGTGGCCGGGGGCGCGGGTGGCCTGGAAATAGTCCGCCTGGCCCGGCTGGATGGTTCCCAGCCCGGGGCCGCCGCGCATCATGTTGAGGATGACGGCGGGCAGCTCGGCGCCGATCAGGTAGCTGATGCCCTCCTGCTTAAGGCTGATGCCCGGGGAGGAGGAACTGGTCATCGCGCGGGAACCCGCGGCGGACGCGCCGTATACCATATTGATGGCGGCAATTTCGCTCTCCGCCTGCACGAAAACGCCGCCCGCCTCGGGCATCCGGCGGCTCATATACTCGGGAATCTCATTCTGGGGCGTGATGGGATAGCCGAAGTAGGCCCGGCAGCCGGCGCGGATGGCCGCTTCCGCGATTGCCTCGTTGCCCTTCCACAGTTCCTTGGGCATGGTCAGTCCTCCTTGGTTTTGGTCACCGTGATGACCGAATCCGGGCAGATGCGCGCGCAGTTGCCGCAGGCGATGCACTTGTCCTGGTCGGAGATGCCGGAGGGATGGTAGCCCTTGACGTTGGTCACGGTTTCGTCCAGCCACAGAATCTGCTTGGGGCATACGCTCACGCACAGCCCGCAGCCTTTGCAGCGGTCCAGGTTGAAGGTTACTTTCGCTTTCATCCTCGCTCCTCGTCTTGTTTATTCCCAGGGGCGTTTCATATACAGGTCCATCGGAAACAGGGGGGAGAGTTCACCGACCTCGGCCGCCAAGCCGCGGGATACGGCATAACAGACAACCGGCAGGCCGCTTTTCTGCGAAACCTCATCGGCGAACGCCGCGCCTTCCCGGACGGTCTGCGCCGTTGTGGCGCCGATCAGGTGGGTGTTGCTGACCAGGCCGTTGACGTCCAGCCCGCAGGCGGCTTCGACGGCACGGAGGCTGATCAGCGCGCGCGCCGCATCCGCGTTCTCCGGCCGGGAACGATTGAGGACGTACCATACCCGCGGCTCCTGCCGGCGCAGTTCCGGCGCGAAGGAAGCCAGCACCCGCGCGCCTGCGGGGTCCCCGCCCGCGTCGATGACGCCGGACAGCTCCGGTCCGTTGACGAGGGCCGGCAACCGGGGCGGGATGGAGGGCAGGTCCGCGTTGCGCAGCGCGCCTTCCGGCGCGATGAGCTCTACACCCCGGCTCTCCAGCTCCCGCGCCTTTTCCCGGGAACGGAAGTAGGGATTCACCAGGTCCAGGTCCGCCAGCGCCGCTTTCCGCCCCTGCGCGGCCAGGGCGAGCGCCAGGTTGACGGAGAACTCCGTCTTACCCGTGCCGTAGGCGCCCAGGACGACGAAAAGCCGCCCTCCCAAAGGCGGGAATGCGCGCTCAGCCGACATCGCCCACCCGCCGGGCCGGCTCTTCGCCGCTTAAACAGCGCAGCGCGCCTTCCGCCAGCGCAGCCAGCTCGTCCTCCCCCGGGAAGACGGAGCAGCCCGCAATCCAGCCTACCTGGGCAATCAGATCATCCATCATGTCCTGGTTGTAGGCGATGCCGCCGGTCAACAGAATCTGGTCCACCCGGCCGCCGAGGGCGACGGCCATCGCGCCAATCTGTTTGGCGATTCCGTAGAGCATCGCGTCCAGCAGCGCCTTGACCTCCGGCTCCACTCCGGCGCGGGCGGAGAGCGCGGCCACATCGTTGCTGCCCAGGTAGGAGGTCAGCCCGCCCTGCCGGTAGAGGGTGTCCATCAGCCGTTCCGTGTCCCCTCCGAATTCTCTTGACAGGCGCAGCACCTCCCGGGTAGGCAGGCTGCCCGCCCGCTCCGGCGTGAAAGGCCCTTCCCCGTCGACCCCGTTGTTCACGTCTACCGCCATCAGCCCGTTCACCGCGCTGACCGTAATGCCCCCGCCCATGTGGGCGACGACAAAGCGGTGCGCACGCGGGTCGATTCCCTCCCGGGCGCAAAACATACGGACCACGCGCTTGGTGTTGAGCGCGTGGAAGACGCTGCGGCGTTCCACACCCTTATAGCCCGAAACCCGCGCGCGCGCAGACAGCTCGTCGGTGACCGGCGCGTCCAGGAAGACCGCGGGAATGCCGTATTCCAGGCTCCATTCCCGGGCGATGAGCATGCCCAGGTTGGAGGGGTGCATGCCGTACGCCCCGGAAGCCGCGTCCCGCACAGCCTCTTCGTCAATCAGGTAAACGCCACCGGGGATGGGCCGGATGAGGCCGCCGCGCGCGGCGATGGCCTTCATGTCGGACAGGGCATATCCCTCTTCCGAGAGCCACTTCAGCAGGGCTTCCTCGCGGAGGTCCTTCTGCGCCAGGATGCCGCCCAGGGCGGACAGCTGCGCTTTGTCGTGCCGCAAGGTCCGCGCGCGGACTTCCCTCGCGCCGTCGAAGACCGCCGCCTTGGTGGAGGTGGAGCCCAGGTTCAGAACCAGGATGTTCATGCTTTACGCCCCCATCTTCCGGTTGGGGTCTGCCGCAGGCGCGAGGATCCGCAAAGGCAGCGCGGCCATTTCCCGAACCGTATCCCCGTGCGTTTTCGCACTGGCAGAATACCGCACCGCCCCCCAAAATGCAACCGGGCGGGCCGGCGGGTTCCCTCTTGCGCACGCCCGGCGGCGGGATTATAATATACATAAAATAAACATAGGGGGGCGCTATGGGAACATTCAAGGTGTTCGACTACATGCAGGAGCATCAGTATGAGCAGGTGGTCTATTTCTACGACAAGTCCACCGGCCTGAAGGGCATTACAGTCATCCACAACACCACGCTGGGCCCGGCGCTGGGCGGCACGCGCATCTGGGACTATCCGACGGAGGAGGAGGCGCTCATCGACTGCCTGCGGCTGGCCCGCGGCATGACCTACAAATCCGCCGCGGCGGGGCTCAACCTGGGCGGCGGGAAGACGGTGCTCATCGGCGACGCGTCCAAAATCAAGTCCGAAGCCTACTTCCGCGCCCTGGGCCGCTACGTGCAGAGCCTCAACGGACGCTATATCACGGCGGAAGACGTCAACACCTCCACCCGCGACATGAGCTACGTGGCGATGGAGACCAACTTCGTCGTCGGCCTGGAGGGCAAGTCCGGCAACCCCTCTCCCGTGACCGCGCAGGGCGTGTTCCACGGCGTGCGCGCCGGCCTGATGAAGAAGTTCGGGAACCCGGACGTGGCCGACCGCACGTTCGCCGTGCAGGGCGCCGGGCAAACGGGTTACTACCTCATCGGCTACCTGCTGGAAGCGGGCGCGAAAAAGGTCTCCTTCACCGAAATCAACCCCAAGCATATCCAGCGCATGGCGCAGGAGCACCCCGAGGTGGAGTTCGTCAACCCCGACGACATCTACGGCGTGGAGGCTGACGTCTTCTGCCCCTGCGCGCTGGGCGGCACCCTCAACGGCGATACCATCCCCAGAATCAAGGCGCCCGTCATCGCAGGCTCCGCCAACAACGTGCTGCTGGATGAAGTCGCCCACGGCAACCTCATCAAGGACCGCGGCATCATCTATTGCCCGGACTTCGTCATCAACGCCGGCGGCATCATCAACGTCTACCACGAGCTGCACGGCTACGTGAAGGATCGCGTGATGGCGGAGACGAAGAAAATCTACGACCGGCTGCTGGAGATCCTGGAAATCGCCGACCGGGAGAACATCACCTCCCAGGCCGCGGCCAAGGTGTTCGCCAAGCAGCGCATCGAGGCCGTGCGCAACCTGCACAGCAACTATATCCCACGGCAATAGGCGAGAAGAAGAACGCGGACAGGCGGCCGTCGGCCGCCTGTTTATTTATTTGGAAGAGGGGACGCAGGAAACTTTCTTGAGGGAAAGTTTCCGGACCTTCAAAGAACTTCAATCAATTGGTTTACTGGAAGATTCAGCTATAATAAGACAGGGTCAGCGCAGTTGGCCGGGGAGTTTCAGCTTTTGGCGCGGCGGGAACGTGCCGTCGTACGTCTCAAAATCCTTCCCTTCCACTGCTTCAAAGAGCGGGGAGGCCTGGTAGCGGCCGGCTTTGCCGGTCAGCGCACCTTCCTTCAGCGGAAGCGCCAAGAAGTTCGGGGCGCCGTCCGGTGCGGGGAGAGCGCCCATCCGGACGCCGAAAACGGAAGCGGGCAGAAAGCCGAACCGCCCGTAATAGGCGGGATCCCCGGTCAGAAAGAGCGCGTTTTCCCCGTGTTCCCGGGCCGCCCGGACAGCCGCGCGCATCAGCGCACCGCCTACGCCCCGGCGGGAGCAGGCCGGCAGCACGCTCAGGGGCCCCAGGGTCAAAACGGGAAGGACGCCGCCCGCGTCTACAAGGACGTCCGCAGGGCTGAGCAGCGCGTGGCCAATCAGGCAGCCGTCATACTCCGCCACGACGCTGTGCCAGGGGAAAAAACCCGGCGCTTCCCGCAGGCGGCTTAAGATGTAGTGTTCAGTGCATCCCGGCGCGTAGCGGTTCCAGAAGACCTCCCGGGTCAGCTCTTCCACACTCCTGTATTCCGCCTCCCGCTCAGGGCGCAGGCGCAGGCCGGGCACCGCCGGGTCCTCGGTGAAGGGAAGCCTTTGAAAATCGGAAGAATTGCTGACGTCAATCACGCAATATTCCTGTCGTCATGTCAGAATCCAAAAAATCCAACCCCTATGGCGCAGCTGCGGAGGATGGCATCCCTGTGATTGCTTCCCCCATCCTTACTCGTGCCGCAGCGCCTCCCGCACGATGCGGCTCAGCCGGGTCTTGTTTCCGTAATTAAGGGAGCCCCAGCGGTAGATCTTGATGCTGAGGAAGGCAAAGAAGACGACGAACACCAGCATGAGCGCGCCGGCCAGGACGATCTGCCCGATGGGCACGGTGGATATGGCGCTGCGCAGCGGCATGACCATCACCGAGGTCAGCGGCACGATGCTGCCGATGACGGAGACGGCGCTGTCGGGCACGTTCATCGCGAAGTTGGAGATGATGTAGGCGAAAATGAACAGGAACTGGACCAGCGCGGTCGCGCTGCCCACGTCCTCCACCTTGGAGACGGTGGAGCCCAGGGCGGCGTAGAGGAAGAGGTACATGACGTAGCCGGTGATGGAGAAAAAGAGGTAGGTAGCGAGGTACTCGGGGGTAAGGGAACCCGAGAGCATCGCGCGCAGTATCTCCGGGTAGGTATCCTGGTTGAGCTTGTAGCCGATGACGCCGGCGAGCACCACCAGCCCGAACTGGATGACAGCGGCCACGCCGGAGGCGGCGACCTTGC
>JAPXQZ010000006.1:0-19850 GCA_033813835.1 Clostridia bacterium
AAGCAGAACCCCCCGGCCTGCTCCCCTATATCAGCTCCTTTTCACACGCGTACAGCTCCGCCTGCGCGTTCGCCTGGACGAAAGCGCAGATCGACTCATAGACGCCGTCGGCCTGAGCGGTATGGAATGCCAGGGCAGCGACGCTGATTTCAATGAGGGTATGGACGTCCTGCAAGCCGCTTTCCACGGCAGAAACGTTAAACTTGCCGGTGATGGCAGACAGCAGCCGGCGGGTCTCCGAGCGCTTGTCCTTCAGGCTCCGGCACCAGGGCGCGCGCAGGCGCAGGGTGACCAGCAGGACGAGCACGCCGGCGCCTCAGCGGGAAAAGCGCTGTGCCAGGACGCCGTCAAACGCCGTGCGGGCCTCCGCCAGACGCTCAAACGGCACGTAAACCTTATAGGTTTCAAAAAGAACGCCCGCCGCCATCGTGAAACCCAGGCCCAGGGTGGGCATGGCGGTAAAGGGGATTTCGGCAGCCTGGAAGGCGATCTGCATCGCATTGCGCAGGGAGGCGGGCAGTTCGCCCAGCAGCACCGGATCGTCCGGCAGGGGATTCGTGCCGGTGTTTCCGCAGGCCGGACAGCCACTGCCCTGAAAGACCGCGCGGCACTTCGCGCAGTAGCGCGTGTCCGCCGGAACCTCCAGGGACGCTTCTACCGGCGCAGCGTCCTCCAGCACGGCGAGGACGTCCAGGATTCTTTGCCCGTCGGTGTCCGGCCGGGTGAAGCGGGGATGCTGGTAGCGCTCCAGCAGCAGCACTTCGCCGTCCGGGCTTTGCGCAGGCCGCAGCCCTGCCTGCGCCATCCTTGATAGGCATTCGCCCACGGCATGGTAGACGTCCGGCTCCCGTCCCTTCACCCAGCAAACGCCCAGGCGCGCGGGGCCGAGATCCATAACCCCGAAACCTTCCGGCGGCTCCGCAGAAGGGGGAAGGCACAGGCCGATCCAATACTCCAGGAGGGCGTCTCCTTTTAAACGCATCAGGCCCAGCAGGCTGCCCGCCTCGGGAAAGGCCGCGCGCCAGGCTTCATCCAACAGGGGCGTGAGTGCTTCTGTACGCCCCGCTTGGAACCATTCCTCCCACTGCGCGGCATAGCCGCCTGCCCGCGCGGGGTAGCGGAGGCCGATAAAGCGGCAGGCCGGCGCAGCCTGTTCATAGACCCGGATGATTTCAACCACGGATTCCCCCCATTCCCCGCCTCCGCGTCTGGCGGCGGGATTAAAACCGGGGCCGCGCTTCGCGGCCCCGGCACGTGATCAACCCCCGGCGGTGATGGCGTCGATGCGCCGTAGTTCCTCCTGCGAAAACGGCGCGCCGTCCTGCGCGCGGACGCAGTCCTCAATCTGGGAGAGGCGGCTGGCGCCAATCAGGACGGAGGCGGTGACGGGGCTCTTGTGCAGCCAGGAGAGGGCCATCTGCGCCAGGGACTGGCCACGGGCGCGCGCAATTTCATTGAGCGCGCGGACCTTATCCACAACCTCGGGCGTAATCTGCTGGGCGCTCAGGAACACGCTGGCGCCGGCGGCGCGGGAATCCTCCGGGATTCCCTTCAGGTAGCGGTCCGTCAGCAAACCCTGCTCCAAAGGCGAGTAGGGAATCGCGCCGACGCCCTTTTCCGCCAGCACCCGGTACAGGCCGTCCTCCGGATTGCGGTCGAACATGTTGTAGCGCGGCTGGTGAATCAGGCATCGCACCCCCATGCCCTTTAGAATGTCGATAGCCTGGGCGGCGCGCTCCGCCCCGTAGTTGGAGATGCCCACGTACAGCGCCTTGCCCGCGCGCACCGCCTGTACGAGCGCGCCCATGGTCTCTTCCAGCGGCGTGTCCGGGTCCGGGCGGTGGGCATAGAAGATGTCCACATAGTCCAGACCCATGCGTTTCAGGCTCTGGTCCAAGCTGGCCAGCATCTGCTTGCGGCTGCCCCACTCGCCATAGGGACCTTCCCACATCAGGAATCCCGATTTGGTGGAGATGATGAGTTCGTCCCGGTAGGGAGCGAGGTCTTCCTTCAGGATGCGGCCGAAGGTGGTCTCCGCCGTCCCGGGCAGGGGGCCGTAGTTGTTGGCCAAGTCGAAGTGCGTGATGCCAAGGTCGAAGGCGCCCAGCGCCATTTTCCGGCTGTTCTCATGGGGGAACATGCTGCCGAAATTGTGCCAGAGGCCCAGAGATACGAAGGGCAGCTTCAGCCCGCTGTCCCCCACGCGCTTGTACTGCATGGTCTGATACCGCTTTTCGCCGGCTTTATACATTTTCCCTCTGCGGCGCTTCGTTTTTTCGCGCGGTTGAGCGCCCCTGCGGTTGATTATACCTCCCGCTGCGGTATACTTCAACCGAAGGCGCGGGGCGCCGAAACGCAAAGGAGACGCGCATGAGGTTTGTATCCTGGAACGTCAACGGCTTCCGCGCCGTGCTGCAAAAGGGCTTTGACGAGACCTTCGTCGCGTTGGACGCGGACTTTTTCTGCCTGCAGGAGACGAAGATGCAGCCTGGGCAGGCCGACTACGACCCGCCGGGGTACGAGGACTTCTGGCACTCGGCGCAGAAGAAAGGCTATTCCGGCACGGCGGCGTTTACGCGGAAAGAGCCTCTGTCCGTCGTCTACGGCATCGGGGGGGAGCACGCGGACGAAGGCCGGGTGATGACCCTGGAATTTCCGGGGTTTTACCTGGTCAACGCCTACGTGCCCAACGCCCAGCCGGAACTGGTGCGCCTGCCTTACCGGATGGCCTTCGAGGACGCGATGCGAGAATACCTGAGGGAGCTGGACGGCAAAAAGCCGGTCGTATACTGCGGTGACCTGAACGTCGCCCACCAGGAGATCGACCTGAAGTACCCCCGCGCCAACCGCGGGCAGCCGGGCTTTTCCGACGAGGAGCGGGAAAAGATGACCCGTCTTCTGGAAGCCGGGTTCACGGACAGTTTCCGCCACCTGTACCCGGACAAGAAGGACGCCTATTCCTGGTGGAGCTACCGCAGCAACGCCAGGGCCAGCAACGCCGGCTGGCGGATTGACTATTTCGTGGTCTCCGACCGCTTGAAGGGCAACATCCGGGCAGCGGGCATCGAAAACCAGGTATACGGCTCCGACCACTGCCCGGTATCCCTGGAAATTGACCTGTAAATTCGACCGGGTTGCCGTGTCCGCCATGACGCTGGACACGGGACGCCTGCTGGTGAGGCGGTTCTGCGCGCGGGACGCCGAGGGTCTGTTCGCGCTGATGAGCGATCCGGAAACCTGCGCGGACGACGGCGGATACCCGCCCGTTGCCGAAATGGACGCCGCGTTCCTGGCGATGGTGGAGTGGTTCTCCGCGGACCCGGATCGTTTCGCCATCGTCCTGAAGGAATCCGGGGTAACCGCAGGCGTCGTCCGCCTGATGGATCCGGAGCCGTCAAACGGCGTGCCGGCGCTGGAAGTCGGGCACGCCGTCCGGAAAGGATACCGCCGGAACGGGATTTCCCTGAAAGCGCTGCGCGCGGTGGCGGAAGACTGCTTTACAAGGGTCGGCGCGGAGGCGTTGCGCGCGAGCACGTATGATTTCAACGCCGCATCCCAAGGGCTGCTCGAAAAGCTGGGGTTTGAAAGGACAAGCGCTGCCGGGACCCCAATCAATCATCCGACGCAGGGCAAGACGCGGCTGATTTTTTATACCCTGGAAAAGCCGTAACCCGCCTCCCTGCAGATGAGAAACTACTACAAAAAAACGCGCCTGCTCGGGCGCGTTTTCGCATGCCGGAGAGCGTTACACAGGCCTTCCCAGCCCCAGGAATTCCGCCAGCGCGACAGGTTCTAGGCGGAAGGGAGAACCAATCCCCTGGAAAAAGCCGTGGACGCGGATGAGGTGAATGCTCAGGTCTGACCAGGCGAAGCTGCGCCCAGCCGCGTCGGTGACGTCGGTGTTGCGCTTGGCGGCACGGTGGTCGCGGAAGGGGCAGGGTATCTTGCCCATGTACTCCTCCACCAGCACCCGGTACGCCCCTGCCTGGACAGGCACCCCGACAGCGGCGAGCCCTTCTTTGGTCAGCCGCTCCATCGCGTCCGCGACCTCCGCGGCCGTGGTGCCCAGGGCGGCCAGCGCCTCCAGGTCCTCCTGGATAATCTGCGGGAAGTGCCGGGCGTCATCGCCCAGGAAACCGTCCCTGGCCAGGATGCCGGCCCGCAGGCTCTCCTGCACCGGGATATCCTTGGGATTTTGTTTCATGCCGACCTCCTGTCAGAACTTGTCGAAGAAGATGGCCTGGTCCGTAAAGCCCTTGTCGTGCAGGATCTTGATGCAGGCGTCCAGCATGCCCGGGCTGCCGCACAGGTAGGCCTCCCTGCCCTGGGTGCCGTCCACCTGCTCCTGCAGGGCGACGGTGACAAAGCCGGTTACGCCGTCCCAGTTGTCTTCCGGCTTGGGGAAGGCCAGGCAGGGGATGAAGGTGAACTGTGGATAGTCTTTCTCGATCTGCCGGAACTCATCCATATAATAGAGGTCGCGCAGGGTATTCGCGCCGAAGAAGAAGCGCATCTTGTGGGGCAGCCCCTTCTCGATGACGTCGTAGACCAGGGAGCGGATAGGCGCCAGCCCGGAGCCGCCGGCGATCATGATCAGCTCCTCGCAGTTGCCGCGCAGGTAGAAGTCCCCGTAGGGGCCGGAGAGGCGCACCGTGTCCCCCACCTTCAGGGCGGTGTGCACGTAGGTGGTGCAGATGCCGTTGGGCACCAGGCGGATGAGCAGCTCGACATGGTCCTTCTCCGACGCCTTGGAGGAGATGGAGTAGGCGCGGAACACCTCTTCCTTTACCTTGCCGTAAGGCTTGGTATAGAGCTGGACGAACTGGCCGGCCTTGAACTCAATCGTCTGCCCGGGGGGCAGCTTCATGCGCAGCCGCTTGATGTCGTAGGTCATGTCGTCCATTTCGATGAGTTCGCAGAGGAACTCCTTGATGTTGAACAGATCCTCCGGGATGAGCAGCTTCAAGTTGCCCTTGACCTTGACCTGGCAGGAGAGGCGCATGTTCTGTTTGCGCTCCTCCTGGGAGATGTAGGGCTCCTCCGTCAGCAGCAGGGGCCCCGCGCCCTGCGGGATAGATACCTTGCAAAGCCCGCAGGTGGCCTTGCCGCCGCAGGCGGAGGGGATGAAAATCTTCTCGGACGCCAGGGAACTCAGGAGAGAGGAGCCTCCCTTGACCTTCAGGAGGCGCTTGCCGTTGTTGATGTCCAGCTCGCACTCGCCGTAGTTGTTCAGGACGGACTCCGAGATGGAGATGATGACGCTGAGCGCCGCAGAAACGGCCGCCAGAATCCCGACGGTCCTGAGGATGGTGGAAAAGTCCATGCCGCCTCCTTACTGGATAGTGAAGATGCCGGAAAAGCCGATGAAGGCCATGGCCATGATGCCGGTGATGATGAAAGCGATTGCCGGCCCCTTGATTCCGGGAGGCAGTTTGACGTTGGCCAGCTTTTCGCGGATGGCGGCCAGCATATCGATGGCCAGCCACCAGCCAAGGCCGCTGCCGATCGAGAAGAGCACCGACTGCAAAAAGTTGTAGTGGCGGATGACCACGAACAGGATGACGCCCAGGATGGCGCAGTTGACGGTGATCAGCGGCAGGAAGATGCCCAGCTTGGCGTGCAGGTCCGGCGTGTAGCGGTCCATGCCCATCTCCAGAATCTGCACCACGGCCGCGATGACCATGATGAAGATGATGTACTGCAGGTAATCCAGCCGATCCTTGATGAGGAAGTTATAAATCGGCCAGAGGGTGGCTGTCGTCAGCACCAGCACCAGGGTGACCGCCATGCCCAGGCCGTTGGCCGTCTTGTACTCGGTGGAAACGGACAGGTAGGAACACATGCCCAGGAAGTTGGACAGGATCATGTTGCTGGTGAAGATGGAGGCGATGAAAATAATCAGGGGGCTGATGTTGGGCGCCATATTCTCTCTCCTCCCTTACTTCGCCTGCCGGGCGGCCTTTTTGGCGGCGCGGGCGGTGATGAACCAGATGATGGAGCCGATGATGAAGAAGGCGGCGGGCGGCATGATCATGATGGTCCAGGTTTCAAAGCCAACGAAGTTGACGTTGAAGCCGAACACCGTGCCGAAGCCCAGCACCTCGCGGATGAGGGAGATGATCATCAGCACCATCGTGTAGCCCAGCCCCGCGAAAAAACCGTCCCACATGGCGGGGATGGGCGGATTCTGCTGGGCGTACGCCTCCGCACGGCCCATGATGATGCAGTTGGTGATGATGAGGCCGACGTAGGGCCCCAGCTGCTTGGAAATGTCCGGCAGATAGGCCTGCAGCAGTAAATCCACGAAGATCACGTAGGCCGCGATGACCAGCGTCTGCACCAGCATGCGCACCCGGTGGGGGATGACGTTGCGCATCGCGGAAAGGGTCAGGCTGGACAACCCCGTCACGAAGGCCACGCCCAAGCCCATGACCAGGGAGTTCTTCATGGTGTTGGTGACCGCCAGGGAGGAACAGATGCCAAGAACAGCCCTGAGCACCTGATTCTCGGTAAACATGTTGCGCTTGAAATTCGCGCCGATTTTTTCAGCCGCCATTTACTTCACCTCCCCGGGAAACAGGACTTCCTGCAGGACATTGTTGATGGTGCGCATCACGGCGGAAGAGGTCTGGGTGGCGCCGGTGATGGCGTCGGGCAGATTGGGATCGGAAACGCCATAGTGCAGTTTCACGCCGCTTTGAAGCGGCAGCCCCCGCCACTTTTCCTTGAAAGCCTCCTCGTCGATGCGGCCGCCCAGGCCGGGGGTTTCGTTCTGATAGGTGAAAACCAGGCCTGTGGTCGCGCTCAAATCCGCCTTGACGCCCAGATAGCCGCGCAGCGAGCCCCAAAGCCCCGCGCCTTCGAAGGGCACGGCGTAGGCAGCGGGCTTGCCGCCCTCATTGTAGGCGAGCACTTTTTTCCCCGCCGTCTCGGATATGCCGCCGATTGCCCCTTCCGAGATGCTCGCCTGATAGACCCCGGCCACCTCGTCGTCCTTCAGCCCCGCGTCCAGACCCAGCGCGTAGAGCACCGCGCGCTGTTCCTGCAGGGCTCTGCTTTCCTGGATCAGGGTCTTGAAGGCCTCGTACGCGGCCGCCAGCGCGAAGACCAGCACGGCCGTGATGGCCACCATGAAAACAAAGGTGTAGATATGCCCCCTTTTCATGCGCTTGCCTCCTTGACCGCCGGCTTTTTCCGGTCCATGCGTTGCTTGAGCTTCAGCTCCAGCAGCGGCGTGACGGCGTTGACGATGAGGATGGCGAACATCATCCCTTCGGTAAACAGCGAGAAATTCCGGATGACCACGGTAACAAGGCCAACCAGCGCGCCCGCAATCCACTGCGCCGCCTTGGACTTGGGCGCGGTGACCGGGTCGGTTACCATGAACACGGCGCCAAACAGGAAGCCGCCGGACAGCAGCGTGAACAGCGGCGGAGCCGAGAGCATGCCCATGGAGTGGTGGACACCCGCGTAGTGCAGGACCGCCGCAAGCGCGGTGCCGGAGACGATGGTGGAAACCATCAACTGCCAGGAGGCGACTTTTTTATAAACCAGGAAGGCACCCGCCAGCAGGATGACCAGGGCGCTGACCTCGCCCAGAGAGCCTGCCACACGGCCCAGGAACAGGTCGAGGTTGGACACCAGGGCGCCCGTCTCGTTATAGGCGATGATGGGCGTAACGGAGGTGACCGCGTCCGCGCCCGCCGTCCAGGCCGCGAACCCGCCAGGCAGGGAAAGGAAGGGCTTTGCCCAGGTCATCGTCATTTGGGCGGGGAAGGCCACATAAATAAAACAGCGCCCCACCAGGGCAGGGTTGAACACGTTGCGGCCAAAGCCGCCGAAAACCGCCTTGCCGAACACGATGCCGAACACGATGCCGACGACGGCGATCCATACCGGCGTCTGCGGCGGCAGGGTCAGCGTGAACAGGGCGGCGGACACGAAAACGGCTTCCGACACCTTGGTCTTTTCCCTGTTGATGCTGCGCATCACCAGGTACTCGGCGATGACCGCGGCCAGGCCGACGAAAACGCTGAGCATCACCACGCGCCAGCCCTGCAGGAACACTGCCACCAGCGCGACGGGGATGAGGGCCAGGAGCACCGTGCGCATCATTTTTTGCTTCATGAACAGGTTCTTTATTTCCATACGCTTCACCTCGCGAGACCATTATAATGGGACAGGCGATTAAATCAATAGCGAGCATTCCCGCCGGTTCTGTCCTTCTTGACAGCGCCCTCCCCGCGCGGTAGCCTTGTCTTAGCAAAATGTCCGGCATCACCCTGGGAAGCGGCGGGGTTTCAAGGGCTTCCGCGGCTTCCCGCGCCGAGGCTGAAAGATTTTCGCGATGTCGGCATAGAAAACCCCAATCAAGAAGGAGGACGTTCGGATGAAAATCGGTATTCTCGGCTGCGGCGCGATGGGCACGGTGGTCGGCGCCTTCATGGCTAAGAACGGCGGGCAGGTGGATCTGATTGACAGCTACAAGGAGCACGTGGACGCGCTGAACAAGAACGGCGCGCACATCATCGGCATGGTGGACATGACGGTGCCGGTCAAGGCGATCACACCTGACGAGATGAAAGGGATTTACGACATTATCTTCCTTCTGACCAAGCAGACCGCCAACCAGGAGGTGTTGACCCGCCTGCTGCCCCACCTGGGGCCTGACAGCACGGTGTGCACCCTGCAAAACGGCGTACCCGAGCCCTACGTCGCCCAGATGGTGGGCAAGGAGCGGACCGTCGGCGGAACGATCCTGTGGGGGGCGACTTTCATCAAGCCCGGCGTATCGGAATTGACCCAGGACATCACCAAGCAGGACCACCTGTTCGAAATCGGCGAAATCGACGGCAGCGTCGGGCCGCGCATCCACAAGGTCGCGGATGTGCTGGGGCTGATGGGCAAGGCCTTCGTGACGGACAAGCTGATGGCTTCCCGTTGGGGCAAGCTGATCAACAACGCCTGCATGTCCGGCATGTCCGCCGTATGCGGCGCCACCTTCGGCGAAGTGCTGGCCAACCCGAAGGCCAAGGCCTGCCTGAGCTATATCGGCCGCGAGGTCAAGGAAGGCTGCGAGGCGGAAGGCTATCAGCTGCCCCAGCTGCTGCGCGGCTTGAAGCCGGACAGCTTCGACCTGAAGGACAAGGCGATGTTCCAGGAGAACCAGGACCTGTTCGAGACGATGTATACCGGCATGCACACCGCCAAGGCCAGCATGCTCCAGGACCTGGAAAAGGGCAAAAAGACCGAGGTCAACATGATCAACGGCTACGTCAGCCAGACCGGGCGGAAACACAACCTGAAGACGCCGTTCAACGACAAGGTCGTCGAAATCGTCACCAAGATCGAGAAGGGCGAACTGCCGCTGAGCATGGACAACGTGAAGCTTTTCAACCCCGAGTGGTTCGTATACTGAACGCCTCCATCGCTTCCTGACCGCCTGAACCCGCCCGCGCGCCTTGCAGCGCGCGGGCTTTTGCTTGGGAAGCTTTGCCGGATGGCGCGGGCAAATTCACGGAAAAGAAACAAAACGACGGCTTAGGGAGGCATCGATGAACAGACCATGGAAAACCCTCAGGTTTTTCCTGCTGCTGGCAGCCCTGCTCCTCGCGCTGCCGGTTGTTTCGATGCGGGCGGCGCTGCCGGTCCATGACCTCCTGGCGCAGGTGCCGCAGGGCGCGTTTACCTCCGGTTATCTAAGCCTTACGGGCGTCGAGGCCCTCATCCTTGCCCGTCCGGGGGCGTCCGGCCCATTTTCCGGGAACAGGGCGGATGCCCGGCCATTCCGCCTGGCGATGCAGGGCATCTCAGGCGGTTTTCAGGACCTGGTGGTGCTGTTGCCGCAGGCGGAGGACGTCGTCCGCGCGACCGGCAGCAACCCGCTGGCCGTACGCCAGAGCATGGCAATCGGCCTGCCGCCCTTCAATCAAGCCTGGCTGGCGGTGGAATTCGAGCCCAACGCGCCGGAAGAAACCCTGAAGGGAAAGGGCTACGGCCCGGTTTCGCAGGCCGGCAGCGTGATGGACCTGTGGGCGGCGGAAAGCAGCCTTGAGAGCGCCACCGTCATCGACCTTGCCAAACGGGATCCCGGCTTCCTGTTCGGAGGCATGCTGGGCGGGCGATGGCCGGTCGCGTTTAAGGACGGACTCATCGTCTCTTCCCGCGACGCGGAGGCCCTGCGGCAAATTGCTTCGGGAGAGGGCCCGATGCTGGCTGAGCGGCCTGCCGGCAAAGCCCTGCTGGACGCCGCCGTCCAGACCGGCGGTGAAAAGGGCGGTAAGATCATTCAGTTATACCTGCTGACGCCGGAGCACGTCTGGCCGGATGAAACGGGCGCGGCGGGCATCTCCCCGCCGGAGCTGGTTCTGCTGGCGCAGGCGGACGGCGAAGACGCGTCGCAGGCCGTGCTGGCGTTTTACTACGCGGAGGAAGCTGGCGCGCGGAGCGCGCTGAGCCACCTGGAGGCACGTTTGCCGGACGCGCAGATTGCCTCCACAGGGAGAAGCCTGGAGGATGTCATCCAGAACTTGGACGGACAAAGAGAAGAGCCACGCGCTGTCCCGGCTCCGGATGGAGCGGGCGTCCTGTTGATCCCCTTCCGTTTCCCATCCCAGGCGGCGGCCGCCGAGCGGAATCCGGACGCGGCCAGCGCGCTCTCCTTCCGCGCCTTCGTCACCGTGCTGATGAAGGCCGACCTTGGCTGGGCTAAGCCCTGAACTGAGAGGCGCGGAGCATTCCGCCAATAAAAGACGCCGGGGTTGATTTCCCGGCGTCTCGCTGTTGTTTCAAGTATGGCAACCTATTCCCCAACCTGTACTTCCGGAAGATAGTCCCCATACCCCTGGGCTTCCATCTCTTCCAGCGGGATAAAGCGCAGGGAGGCGCTGTTGATGCAGTAGCGCACACCGTTGGGGGATTCGGGGTCGTTCTCAAAGACGTGGCCCAGGTGGGTGTCGCCCAGGGCGCTGCGCACCTCAGTGCGCAGGCGGCCGAAGGAACGGTCCTCCACTTCCTTGAGGAGGTCTTCATCCAGCCCCGCGATGAAGGCGGGCCAGCCGCAGGAGGACAGGTACTTGTCCCGGGAGGAGAACAGCGGCTCCCCGGTCACGATATCCACGTAAATCCCGGGCCGCTGTTCCCGCCAGTACGCGTTGTCAAAGGGCATTTCCGTGCCGGCCTCGCGCGCGACGTGGTACTGCAGCGGCGACAGGGTCCTGCGCAGCTCCGCGTCATCGGGGACGGTATAGCGGTTGGGTTCCTGCTGGCTCATGTTTTCCTGCCTTTCAGGGTTCTGCGCGCCCGCGGCGGCCGACGCGGCCACCAGCACAAGCGCAAGGACAGCCGCCGGCAGGAGGAGGTTCCATCGCGTGACGGGGGTTTTCCTGTGCCGGTTCAAAGGATTTCGCGGAAGGTGTCCCAGTCGGACAGGTCCCCAGCCTCGTACCCGCGCTTGAACCATTCCTGCCGCTGTTCGCTGGTGCCGTGGTTGAAGGTGTCCGGGTCTGCGTAGCCCTGGGCCTTCTGCTGAATCGCGTCGTCCCCGACCGCGGCGGCAGCGCTCATTGCCTCGGTCAGGTCGCCCTTCTCCAAAAAGCCGCGCTGCTGCATGTAGCGCGCGACCACCCCGGCCAGATAGTCTGCCTGCAGCTCATAAGCGACGCTGTAGCGGTTGAACTGCGCCTGGCTGATTGCCCCGGCCGCTGCCTGCTGGCGCAGCGCGCTGAGCTCCCTGGTCACGCCCAGCAGGGTCTGCACGTGGTGGCCGGCCTCGTGCGCGATTACGTAGGTCATCACAAAGTCCCCGTCCTGCGCGCCGTAGCGCTTGACCAGGGTGTCATAGAAGCTCAGGTCCAGGTAGATGGCCTTGTCCCCTGGACAGTAGAATGGGCCGACGCCGGAGTTGGCGCTGCCGCAGGCGGTATTGACGTAGTCGTTGTAGATGATCAGGCGCGGCTCCTCATACTGGGCGCGGTACTGGGAATTGGGAAGCACCTGTTTCCAGGCGTCCTCGATATCCGCCAACGCGACGGAAACGTAGTCAAACAGCGCCTTTTCCCGGGCGGTTTCGGTATAGCCGCTTTCCTGCCTGGAGGGCGCGGGCGGCGCCTGGACGCCGCCGCCGAACATATCGGTCAGAAAGCCGCCGTTGCCGGTGAGCAGGAAGAGAACCAACGCGGCAATCAGGCCGATGCCGCCCTTTGCGACGGTCCCCCCGGCAACAGAGCGCCCCCTTTGGTCGTCGACGTTGGTGGACTTTCTTCTGCCCTGCCATTTCATAGGTGTGCCTGCTTTTCGGCGCCGCCGCGCCTGTAAAGTGATGGAACCTCAGCATCCGCGCTGCGCGTATTCCATCGCTTTTTGAATATACCCCGCGTTCTCCACCGCGAAATCGGGCTGCGTCTCGCTTTGACGGCAAACATCTGGCGTGGTTTCGCCGGAGAAGACCAGGATGGTGGCCGCGCCGGCGCGCTTGCCGCAGAGGATGTCCGTATAAATGCGGTCGCCCACCAGCACCGTTTCTTCCGGCTTTGCCCCGGCTTTTTCCATCGCCAGCAGCGCGATCTCCGGTTCCGGCTTGCCCAGAAAGCGCGGCAGCCTGCCGGTGGCGTGCTCAAGGGCCTGGGCGATGGAGCCGCAGTCCGGCACGTAACCGAAGGCTGTCGGGCAGACCCAGTCCGGGTTGGTTGCCAGGTATTCGACCCCGCGGGTCAGCAGCACGCTGGCATCGACAAGCTTCCGGTAGGTCAGTTCGGTGTCGTACCCCATCAGGAGGCAGTTGACGCCTTCCTCGACGGTTTCGACGACCGGGAACCCTTCCCGGCGCAGCTGGGCTTTGAAGGATTCCGTCCCCAGCGCGTAGATCAGCCGGTCGCGGTCGTGCGCGCGCAGATAACTGCAGGCCGCGTCCGTGGACGTGAAAAAATCCCCCGGCGCGGCAGGGATGCCCAGCCGGCCCAGCTTTTCCACGTAGGCGTCCGTCCCCTTGCTGGAGTTGTTGGTCAAAAACAGGTAGGACGCGCCGAATTCCCGGATGGCCTTCAGGAAGGAGGCGGCGAAAGGAAAAAGCGTATCCCCCAGGTAAAGGGTGCCGTCCATATCCAGCAGGAACAGCTTCCGCCCCGCCAGCAGCCTGGCCAGGCCGGCCAGGTCAGGCGACAGCGGGTTCGGGCTCATCCAGCGTCTCCACGTCAAGCGCCGCGCGCAGTTTCATCAGCAGAAAGAAGGCTGCCAGGGCCAGCAGGGTTGAGAGCAGCATCGGAAGCGCCAGGTTCCACTTGGACAGAATCCCGTTGAGGGTGCCGAAGGGTGAAGTCACCAGCAGGCAGAACGCGAGGGAGAAGCCAAACATCCGGGCGCGCTCCGACTGGTCCAGCAGCAGCATTTGCAGACTGGAGAACAGGGGAATCATCATGCTCAGCGCCACCGCTTCTGCGACGACGCCCGGGAAGACCATAAAAGCCGCATTGCGGGGCAGGAGGAAGAGCATCAGGTGCAGCAGGAACAGGATGGCGAGGCCGGCGCCGATGGGTTTGAAGAAGCGCTTGGGGGACAGGCGCTGGGAGAGCGTGAAATACCCAATCAGCATCACCACGGAGCGCAGGCCTGAGAGCAGAGGGAGGGACTCCTCCGCGATGCCCAGGCTGCCCGTCAGCAGCAGGGGCCAAAAGTTTTCCGTCGCGCTGCGGATGATCATCACGCAGGAAACAATCCCAAGGAACAGCATCAGTTCCGGTTTTTTAAACATATTGCCCAGCACGCGGCCGCTGCCCCTGAAGGCGTGCCCGAGATGCCGGCCCTTCAGCTCCTTTCGCCTGGCCTCCCCCGCCGCGGTCTCCCGTGTCAGGCTGTGCAGCAGATACATCTTAAGCACCATGCTCAGGAACGCGAAAAAGTACAGGCCGCGCATTACACTGACGAGGGGGAAGCGGCTGACGAGCAGGCTGGTGATGGGCGCGGCAAAGCCAGCCAGGAGCGTCGCGATGTTCAAGAAGGCGTACAGGCTGACCAGCAGATGCCTGGGGGTATCCTCCACCATCAGCAGCCCGAAGGAATTCTCGGAAATCCGGTTCGCCCCGTTGAACGCCGCGGCCACGACAAACCAGGCAAAGCCCTGCGCGTTCATCCACAGCAAGAAAGGGATGATCCACGCGAAAATATCGGCAGCCAGCGTCGTCCACCGCCGGCCGAAGCGGTCGGTGAGCACGCCGCCCAGAAGGGAGCAGACCATCTGGCTGAGCAGGTACACCGTGACCACTACGCCGATTTTCACGGTGTCCAGCCCCAGCGCTTCCATGTACTGGGCAGCCAGGGGCAGGTAGAGGTTGACCGGAACCCCCCAGAGCGGCTCGGTATAGATGCAGGCCCGCGCGTTGCCGCGCAGGTTGATCAGTTTGTCGATCAGGGGGTTGCGCCTCAGCAGCGCCTTGATGCCCAACATCCGGCCGTGCCTCCTTGCGTTTCCCTCCCATCATATAGGCAGGCAGGCTTGATGGCAAGCAGGACGGAACCAGCGTCCTGTCGCCGCCCGCTGTGCCGCGCGGCTTGCCCGGGATGGAGGCTCAGGCCCCCGCCCGGAGGTTCCCGATGGTCTTCTCCTGAAGGCTCACGTGCTCGAACACGCGGTCCCCGCCTTCACCCAGAGGGGATTGCGCCAGAAAGCCGACCCTGAGCGTCCGCGAAGCCGCCATGTGGAAGACCCGGACCATGTTATACCGCTCCCCGTCCAGGGAGTAGTGCAGCGCGAAATGGTCCCCCGCCCGGGCCATCTGCAGCCAGACCGCATTCCCTTCGATGCTGCAGCCGTTCGCGTCGTCGGAGTGCACCTTTGTAACCACGCTGACCACGGCGCGGGTGCCGAAATCCGACTGCTCGAAGGCCAGCTTGGTCCAGGTTTTCATGTCCTGCATGAACAGGAGCGCGCCGGCGTCATAATCGGCTTCAAACGCCAGGGAAACCTTTGCCTTCAGTACGAAATCGCCCGTCACCTCGGTGTAGTAGAAGGGCGCGTTGAGCACCGAGTCCTCCGGAATCCCTTCCGCGTTGAGCTTTACGCCGAAGTTGAAGATATCGGTGCGGGCGGGCGCCCGCAGAATCAGCCGGCCGCCTTCCTCCCTTTCGACGCTCTCGTTGAGCCACTGGAACTTTCTCATCCGGGTCTCCTTTCCGCGCATGGCGATTTACATGCTGATGATGTCGTAGCCCGCGTCGGCAAACGGCTTCATGCCGGCGTGGCCGCTCATGTCCGAAAGCATCGGCAGGCCCAACGCGGCGTTTTGCTCGTATACGCCCAGAGTCTTCGAGCAGGCAAGACAGATGCCCGCCAACAAGCCCAGCGCCTTGGCCTTCAGGTAGACGGGGTTTTGCTCCGCGGCCAGGACCGGGGCCAGCTTGACCGAGGCCCCCTCAAAAACCACGCGAACCTCCGCCCCACCCTCGGAGAGCTGCACAGCGTTGAGCAACACGTGCATGAAGCAGCTTTTCTCCCCAGTCATGCCATAAAACAGGAACTTCTTCATCGGCTATCTCCTTTATGGTTTTCTTGCTTTCAGCATAGCACACCCGTTAGCAAGGGGCAAAGCCGTCGAAACGCCTGCCCGCGCCTGTTCCGACCCCGGAAACGAAGAAGCGGGGCGAACCCCCGCTTTAAGACTGCGTGAAACCAAACGGCGCTCAATCGAAACGCTTGAGGTACTCCGCCATCATATAGCCGTGGTAACCCTCGTATTCAATCTGGGCCCAGTCGTCCTTGATGTTGAGCACGACGACAGACTGCCCGGACTTGACCGTTGTGTAGACAGCGCCTTTCCGGCTGGGCTCCGCGCGCACGCGCACGTTGGCTTCCCGAGCGGGCACGATGCTCACCACTTCCGTCAACAGGCCCATGTCCCGGCCAACAGCCACCTCCCTGATAAACTGGGTGAGCACGTACCCTTCCTTGCTCTCGTGGCGGATGAGGGAGAAGGTTTCCCCGCGTGCCAGCAGCAGGACGGCGCGGCCGCTGCGGATGCCCGCAAGCGCCTTGGACCGGGTGGCCATCTCCGCGCGCAGGGTCAATTTGCCGCCCGGCGCGGTCACCAGCGCGATGGCCGGCTGGGGGGAGCCGTAGCCAAAGCTCAGGGCATAGGTCGGGGCGTACCCCGTCTGCGCGCCGTACTTCACCTTGCTCCAGGGGTTGCCCAGGGCGACCAGTTCCAGCACGCTGCCCTCCTGAAGCTGGGAAAGGACGGCGGATTCAATGGCAGGCACTTCAAACAGGGCGACGCCGCCCGGCTCGGTGACCACGGCCTCCGCCTTCTTGTCGGCACTCGGCTTGGGCATCTGGTCGCGCGGCAGAATGGGCATCGTGGCAGCCGGCGCGGGGGACGCGGAGGGGCCGGGAGCCGGCGATTCCTCCGCCATGGGGGCGGACTCATCCGGAGGGGATTCCTCCGGCGCTTCCTCCGATACGGCAGGGGATTCCTCCGGCGCGGCGGCATCCTCCGCCAGGGAGGTCAGAGAAGATAGCGTGAACAGCAGCGCCAGGGACAGCAAAAGGGCGGTCAGCCGATGGAATCTGGTCATTCACAACCCTCCTTCACATTTTCTTCAAAATCATCAATACTTCCGTAAAGATTGTACGCGTTTCCGCCGCCGATGTCAACGCGGCCGTGTTCGCCATCCCGAAACCTGGCGGGGCTTTTGCCGGGGGATGCCTGATGGCTTAGCACAAACCCGGCGCGCCGCAGGCCGCCGGGTTTTATCGTCATATGACGGATTGAGCCTATTTTAGCATCGCCAGAATGGTCGCCTTGGGCACCGCGCCGACGGTTTTATTGGCGACTTCGCCGTTCTTGAAGACGTACAGCGAGGGAATGCTCATGATGCGGTACTTGCGCGCCAGGTCCTGCTGCTCGTCCACGTTGACCTTGCCGACCTTGATTTCAGGATGCTCGCCGGCGATTTCCTCGACCACGGGGCTGACCATCCGGCAGGGCCCGCACCAGGGCGCCCAGAAGTCAATCAGGACGGGTTTGTCGGACTGGAGTACTTCCTTTTCAAAGTTCTCGCCGGTAATGGTAATGACTGACATTTCAACTCCACCTTTCATCTTCAAGCCTTTCAGCAAAGGTTATATACCCTTTGCACGCATGGGATAAACAGGTTTCCCCGGAAGCGAAGCAGGGTCCGCGCGGGCCTCAGACCCCCTGGGCCAGGCGCTTGCGCAGGCGGGTCGAAAAATACTCGATGACCAGCATCAGCAGGATCATGCCCGTCAGGAAGGCGCCGGCCATGGACCAGCGGCGGGTGGAGATGGTCTGGATGAGGACGGCGCCGATGCCGCCCGCGCCGACGATGCCCAGGGTGGAGGCGTCTTTGATGTTGATGTCGAAACGGTAGATGACGGTGGACACCATGTTGGCGGTCAGCTGGGGTAGGATGCCATTGCGGATTTTCTGGAAGGTGGTGCAGCCCATGGCGTTTAAGGACTCGAGGATGCGGGTGTCCACGTCTTCGATGGCCGTCACGTACATCTTGGAAATCATGCCGATGGAACACACGCTCTGGGTCACCACGCCGCACAGCGCGCCCGGGCCGGTGACGCGGATCCAGATGAGCGCCCAGACCAGGCTGGGGATGGTGCGCACCAGCATGACAAAGGAGCGCGCGAGGAAGGCCACGGGTTTGGGCACGATTTTTTCCGAGGACAGGAAGGCGAAGGGAATCGCCAGCAGGCCGCCGAACAGGGTGCCCAGCAGCGCGATGGCCACCGTCTCAAACAGCAGGTAGGCGACGCCGAAGGAGCTTAAATCGAACAGTACGTTGGGATCCGGGTTGAAAATGCCGTAGAGCACGCCGTAGGCGACCTCGCTGCCCTTGGAGGTGACGCCTTTGTAGACGATGCCCGATGCCGACCAGTACAGCGCGGCAGCGACCAGGAGGAACACCAGCGCGGTCTTCCACCAGCCGTGGGGGCGGCGCTCATATTGCTCCAAGACCCGGGGAGAGGGTTGGAATTGGCTCATCAGGCGCTCCTCAACTCAGTTTTTTCCGCAGCCAGCTGGACAGGTTGTCGATGACCAGTACGGTCACGAACAGCGCCAGCAGCACCATCCCCAGGCCACGGTAGTCGCGCCAGCCGACGCGTTCGGCAATCAGGATGCCCAGGCCGCCGGCACCGACGTAGCCCAGGATGGAGGCCGCGCGGATGTTCATTTCGAAGCTGTACAGCGAATGGGACAGGTAGGTGGGCAGGATCTGGGGCATGCAGGCTGTCCAGAACGCCTGGAAACGGGTGGCTCCCAGGGATTCCATGGCCTCAAACGGGCCCATGTCGATGGTTTCGATGCTTTCGTACAGCATTTTGGCTACCACGCCAAAGGTGAACAGCGTGATGGCGACCGTGCCGGCGAAGGTGCCCAGGCCGAAAATCAAGGCGCTGACGGACGCGATGATGAGCGTGGGCAGTGTGCGCACGACGTTGATGACAATCCGTAAGAGGGAGAGCACCACCGGGTTGCGGTTGATGTTGGAACTGGACAGGACGGCGAAGGGCAGCGAAAGGAAGGAGCCCAGGGCGGAACCCATCAGCGACATCTTGACCGTGTCCACCAGCGGGGGCCAGACCTGGTTGAAATACTCAAAGTCCGGCTGGAAAATATCCCCCAGGATGCCGGCCATATAATGCCCGCGGCGGAAAATGATGTCCAGCTCGAACCGGGTCGCCCACAGGGACAGGACGACCGCTGGCAGCAGGAAGGCGAGGGCTAGCAGCGTGCGGGAGCGGGGCCGGTCCACGGAGTGGCCGTTTTCCAGCGTGACGGGGACGGGAATCAAATACAGCTGCACGAGCCAGTACACGATGGTGATGCCGACGACGACCAGGCCCAGCGCCTCCAGCACGCGGGCCGCGGGGCTGTCGATGAACATCGAAAGGACGTATAGGACAAGCCCTGTCCCCAGCAGGAGATAGGCCACGGTCTCCGGCGGGATGCGCCGCTGCTTTGCCCTGCGCTCCGGCGCGGCATCCGCCAGCCGGGCGCCTGCCTGCACGTTGGGGCGGTACTGCCGCCTGGGCTGGGTCATGCGCGCCCCCCCTCGTCCCCCGCCTTGGGCACAGGCGCCCCGCCGTAGATTTCGTCCAGGATTTCCTGGGTCACCGCGGCGGAAGGCCCGTCAAAGACGATTTCACCCGCGCGGATGCCGATGACGCGGTCGGCGTAGTCCAGCGCCAGGTCCACGTGGTGGATGTTGAGCAGGATGGCGATGTTCAGATCCTGGTTGATCTGCTTGAAGTCGCTCATCACCTGCCGCGCGGTGACGGGATCCAGCGCCGCGACCGGCTCGTCTGCGAGGATGATGGCGGGGTTCTGGTTGAGGGTGCGGGCCAGAGCGACGCGCTGCTGCTGGCCGCCGGACAGCTGGTCGCAGCGGGTGTAGGCCTTCTCCAGGATGCCCACGCGGTCCAGCGCCGACAGCGCCTCCATCTCGCGCTTGCGGGAATGCAGCCCCAGGAGGACAGAGAAAAAGTTCATGTCCGGCACCCGGCTGGCCAGGACGTTCCTGACCACGGTGGTGCGGGTGACGAGGTTGAAGGACTGGAAAATCATCCCGATCCTGCGGCGGAAGCGGCGCAGCTCCCTGCCCTTCAGGGTCATCACGTCGACCCCGTCCACCAGCACCTGGCCCTGCGTCACGTCAATCATGCGGTTGACGGTGCGGATTAGGGTGCTCTTCCCGGCGCCGGACAGGCCGATGATGGCCACGAACTCGCCCTGGTCGATGGTCAGGCTGACGTTCTTCAGGCCGACCACGCCGCCGGGGTAGGTTTTGCCCGCGTTGACAAACTGTATCATGCTGCCCCTTGCGTT
>JAPXQZ010000007.1:0-18266 GCA_033813835.1 Clostridia bacterium
ATCCTGCTGTGGGCAGGCGATTCCAGCGCGTTTGAAACCATTGCCAGCTTGGGTTCACAAGGTGTTGTGGTTGGCATTCCCCATTTCAAGCTTCTGAAGGAAGACGGCAATCCGCCAGAAGGCCTTACCTTCAACATGGCCTGCGACCCCGTCCTGTACGGCAAACAGGTGGCTGAACTGATGGCTGAGAAGTTCAGCGGCAAGGAAGGCTCAGTCGCGCTGACGCAGAACACAAAGAACGTGACAGAGAACAGCGCGTCCGAGTCCTTTGTGGCCACCTGGAACGAACTGGCCGGCGCCGGGAAGTACGACCTGTCCAAAATCAAGGTATTGCCGGTTGAACTGGAAGGCGGCTTTGCGGATCAGGCGACTGCCATCAACTTGGGCATCATCCAGGCGCATCCGGATCTGATTGGCGCGTTCGGCACTACCGGCAATAGCCCCGTCACCTGGGCAGACGCCGCGACCAAGGCCGGGAAGAAGGACGGAGAACTGGTCCTGGTCGGCATGGACGCGACGGTCGGCAACCTGGAGTATCTCAAGCAGGGCAAGGTTGCCGCGATTGTCGCGCAGCCCCTGTATCAGGAAGCCTACAAGACCATGGAATACCTCAACGAAATCTTCACGGGGAACGAAGTTCCCTACTGGACGGACTTGGTAGCGCCGATTGTGACACTGGACGGCACAGGTGAGAACGGCATCGAGTTCCACCTGAACATCGCTTCGGAAGTTGCAGAATTCTTCAAGTAATCCTGCAATGCGCAACCCATTTTCCTGATTGGCCGGTGGGCTTGTTCCCGGGGCGGTTTCAAGCCCACCGTCCTTTTACGTCAGCACTTATCGAAAGGCAGGTTCCTGGAAGATGCAGGCAGGCGACCCATCCGTCCGGCATGGCCAGGATGCCGGCGCAATTTCTGCGGAAACTCAGCAGTTTGCCATGCAGGCGATCAATATCACCAAACGATTCCCGGGGGTTATCGCAAACGACAACGTCTGCCTGAGCGTCCGCGCGGGCGAGGTGATGGGGCTGATTGGCGAGAACGGTGCCGGTAAATCCACCCTGCTCAAAGTCCTCAATGGGGTGTACCCGCATGGCACCTATACAGGAACGCTCATGCTGGAAGGGCGGGAAATCAGGCCTGCCAGCCCGAACGACGCGATGCTGCTGGGTGTTGGATACGTCCCACAGGAAATCAACGTGCTCAAGTATTTCAGTGTAGCCGAAAATATCTTCATGTTTGACCTGCGGATGGAAGGCTCGCAGAACCACGCCGGGAAAATCCGTGCGGGGAGAAAGATCAGGACACCGTTTGCCAATTTCAGCGAAATGTACCGGACGACCAGACAGCTGCTGGCGGACAACCATATCGACCTGAATCCCCGCGCTGACGTTCGCAAGTTGTCGATTGGGCAGCAGCAGATGCTGATGATTGCCCGTGCGCTGGCCATCAATCCCAAAGTCCTGATCCTTGACGAACCGACAACTTCCCTCTCCGGCAAAGACGTCGCCCAGCTTTTTATGGTCATCAGGCACCTTCAGGCGCGGGGCGTCAGCATTATCTTTGTCACGCACAAGCTGGCGGAGATTGTCGAACTGACAGACCGCGTCACGATCCTACGGGACGGGAAAAACATATCGGTATATGAACGAAGCGAGTATAATACCCGGAAAATCGTACAGGATATGATTGGCCGCGACATCACCTCCATGTACGTCAAGGAGGCGCAGACGCCCGGTGACGAAGTGTTGCGCGTGGAAAACCTGACAGTCGAGCACCCTTACGTAGCCAACCGGAACCTGATTGAGAACGTTTCCTTCTCCGTGCGCAGGGGCGAAATCCTCGGAATGGCAGGGCTTGTCGGCGCGGGGCGGAGCGAGGCGTGCATGGCGATTTACGGTATGCTTCCAGTGAAATCAGGCAAAATTTACATTGAGGGCAAGCCCGTAAGAATACGGAGTTCACAGGAGGCAGTCCGCCACGGAATCGGGATGGTCAGCGAAGACAGGAAGAAGTACGGGCTGAACTTCGTCTGGGATATTCGCAATAACATCGGCATCTCCAACTTGAATGCAGTCGCGCGGGGCCCCTTTGTCAGCAAGACCGCCTTGTCGGGAAGAGCTGAAAAGTATTTTAAGGGCCTCCATGTAAAGGCGCGGTCTATTGATACACGCGTCGCGACGTTATCGGGAGGCAACCAGCAGAAAATCGTCATCGCGAGATCCCTCAACAGTCAGCCCAAGCTCATGATTCTTGATGAGCCGACTAAGGGAATTGACGTGGGATCAAAAAACGAAATCTATGGGCTGATTAACGAGATGACGAAAGAGGGCGTCGCCGTGCTGATGATTTCAAGTGAGCTGCCCGAGTTGCTTGCCATGAGCGATCGTTTTGTCGTGATGGCCGAAGGCAGAGTGGTTGGCGATTTAACAAAAGAGCAGGCGAATGAAACGAGTGTCATGGAAATGGCGACCACTACATTCAAATCGGTCACCTGATATGCGGCAAGTTTCTGATGGGAGGAGTCCAGGAATATGAGGAAGAAGGCTGATGCGCGCCAGAACAGGCAACATGGCGGCGCGCTGTCGAAATTTCTTCTTAATCCGGAGGTTGGCGTACTGATCCCCATCGTCATCCTGAGCGTCATTACTTCTTCCATCAAGCCCAGCTTCTTCACGTGGAAGTACTTTTCCTCAATCCTGATGGGATCCATTTTCATCGGGGCCGCCGCCATGGGCGAGGCTTTCGCTATTATGGCCGGCGAGATTGATTTGTCCGTCGGCATGAACGGAACCTTCAGCGGTGTGATGGCAGCCTATGCTTGTATCAACTGGGGCTTTGGAGTTATCCCCACCTTGCTGGTCGGCTTGGCGACAGGCGCCTTGATTGGCGCGATCAACGGCTTTTGCGTAACGAAACTGAACCTGAGTTCCTGGATTACGACGCTGGCCACCCAATTTATTTGCACAGGACTGGCTGTGACCATCAGCGACGGATATCCGATGCCCATCACCGCCCTAGGCACTTCCGGCTTTACCCGTGACCGCCCGCTCGGCCTGAGCTGGTTATTCTTTATCTTCATCGCGCTGATTATTGTCTGCGATGTCATCATCAGAAAGACCAAGTTCGGGTATCGCCTCCGGGCGGTGGGCGGGAACCAGCAATTCGCGCAGATGTCCGGTATCAACGTCCAGCGCGTGAAATTGATGGTTTTCATCATCTCTGGTTTGTTCGCGGCTGTCGGCGGGCTCTTTGACGTGTTGGTCAACGCCTCGGCCAGTTCTACCTTCGGGGTTGGCCGCGAGTTCCGCGCGATTATCAGCGTGGCTATCGGCGGCATCAGTATGGCCGGAGGAGCCGGATCCATGTACGGCGCGGGTTTGGGGGTGCTGTTGTTTCACACACTCTGGTACGCACTGCGCATCCTGAAGATCGATACCAATCTTCAGTTGGTGCTGATCGGGTTTATTCTGCTGCTCTCAGTGCTCCTGGATATCTTCCGCAAGCGTGTCGAAGCAAGACGCCTGATTGGCGGTTAAAGGGGGTGGGAACATGACCGGCAACGCCCTGGTACGTAAAGACGGCAAAGGCCTGCGCCGCCTGACACATTCGGATGAGTTCAGCACGTTCATCCCCTTGGCGGTCATCATGCTGATTACGGCTGCAATCCGGCCGGATTTTCTGAGCATCCGGAATTTCTCCGCCATGTTCAACCAGATTCCGTTCATCGCGATCACGGCGCTTGGTTCCAGCATGACGCTCATGACCGGTAGCGTGGACATCTCAACCGGGCGTGTCGCCGGTTTCGCTGGCATCCTGATGCCCATGCTGGTGGTGGAGTTTGGCTGGGGTGCATCGGAAGCCATCCTCGCGTCCTTGGCGTGCTGCCTGATTATCGGGTTTGTTAACGGATTCCTGGTTGTCAAGTTTGGCTTGCCTTCTTTTGTCACCACGATGGGCACGCTGTATATGGTGGGCGGTGCGCGGTACCTGCTGATCAAGGAGTACCAGTACAACCTCCATGCCGTGGAAGGATTTACGCTGGTTCACGCCTTTGACAGGCTATACCTGGGGATGCCGCTGTATTTCTGGTGCATGATTGTTTTGTTCGCCATCGCCTTCGTATTGATCAAGCGGACGCTATGGGGGAGGCGCATGCTGGCGACGGGGGATAACAAAGAGGTCTCGATCCTGGTCGGCATCAATACCAAACGGATGCAGATACAGGCATATATGCTCTCAGCCTTGCTGGCAGGCATCGCCGGTATCCTGCTGACACTGGACATGGGATTTGGTCTGCCCGAAAACGGGGATGGTTGGGAGTTCCGGGCGATTGCCGGGTGTGTGGTCGGAGGCGTCAGCCTCAGCGGCGGCAAGGCTTCGCCCCTGGGTGTTCTGATTGGCGTCACCCTGGTCTTTGTGGCTGAAAACGCCATTATCTTCCTAGGCTTGCCCACCACCATGCGCGTCGCCGTTCAAGGCGCGCTGATGGCAGGCGCGGTCCTGTTCGATATCTACAGGCAAAACCGGAAAGTGCCCGAGTAAACCAGGCAAAGCCATCGGAAAGAAATTTATTAACCCTGTCGTTGAAAAAGATGAGGTTATTATCAGGAGGAAGAGATGAAGGTTGAACTGAAGGACAAGGTTGTCATCATTACGGGCGGCGGCGGCGCAATCGGCAGCGCCATGGCGAGGCAGTTTTCACAGAACGGGGCGAAAGTTGTCGTTGCAGGCCGCACGGCTGCAACGCTCAACACAGTCGCTGAGGAGATTCAATCGAAAGGCGGCGAGGCCGCTGCGATCGTCGCCGACGTCAGCGACAAGCAAAGCGCCGCTTATATGGTTGAGGAAACAGTACGTCGCTTTGGCCGGCTGGATGTACTGGTCAACAACGCAGGCATCAACGGCGGGCCTCAGTTCAGGAAACCAATCCACGAATATGACGATGACCTGTGGGAAAGAATCATCAATATCGACCTCAACGGCGTCTATTACTGCTCAAAACCTGCCATCCGCCAAATGATTGCCCAAGGCCAGGGGGGCAGCATCATCAACATCGGCTCCATTGTCGGGCTGACCCCACTTCGCCTGCAGTGCGCGTTCACGGCCGCCAAGGCGGGCGTGTTCAACCTGACCAAGGCGATGGCGCTGGAACTGGCCGAGCATGAAATCCGGGTCAACGGGATCGCCCCGGGCTCCATCCTGATTGAGGGCACGAGGGAGTTGTTTTATTCCGACCCAGTCAAGGCGGAAAAGATGCTCTCCCACATTCCGATGAAACGCCCCGGGGAGCCGGACGACATCGCTTCCATGACGTGTTATCTGGCGAGCGGGGAAGCCAAATATATGACAGGTTCTATCATCACCGTTGACGGCGGATGGATTTGCGGGTATGCGAGGGATTTCTAACGGCTTGGCATCATTGAGGCCCAGCGATGCCGTTGGGTACCTGAATGCGAACGGACAGGGAGGATCAGCCGATGAAAGCATTGGTTGCGTATGCGCCTGGTGAACTCCGAATCATCGAGGTTGAAAAGCCGAAACCCGGCCCACGGGAAGTGCTGGCGCGTGTAGCCCATTGCGGGGTGTGCGCGACGGATGTTTCCATCATGAAAGGGACACTTGAGTTGGGCGAGGGCAACGACCCGGTGTACCCGGTCCGGCTCGGCCATGAATGGTCCGGTGTCATTGAGGAAACCGGCAGCGAAACGTGGCGCCTGAAAAAAGGCGACAGAATCATCAGCGACACCGGGTATTCCTGCGGCGAGTGCGAGATGTGCCTTTGCGGCGAGTACCAGAACTGTGAGAGAGGGCGTGCCATTGGCACCATCCGGGACGCATGGCCGGGAGGTTTCGCAGAGTATATGGTGATGCCGGAACGCCTTGTTTATCAGGTGCCTGACAACGTCGGGCTGGATGAGGCTGCTCTGGTCGAGCCTGCCAGCATCGGCCTTTACGGCTTGCTCAGGTCGCCGATGGGTCCAGGGAAAACGCTGCTTGTCATCGGCACCGGGCCGATTGGCCTGGGGGGAATGGCCTGCGCCAGGGGATTGGGCTCCGGGAAAATCATCCTTGCCGGGCGCAAGGATCAGAAGCTTGCGATCGGCAAAGCGATGGGGGCGGACGTCACCGTCAACACCACAAAAGAAAACCTGCTGGACGCTGTAATGAGGGAAACGGCGGGGAAAGGGGCGGACGTCATCCTGGAAACGGCCGGCGCGCCCGAATTATTCAACGAGATTCTGCTGATGCTCCGCCCCAGCGGCACCTTGGTCATCCCGGCATTTTATGAACAGGAGCTGGACCACGTGATGCTGGACAGGCTCATCGTACGCAACTGCACGCTGGTGGGCGCGGCCGGGACGCCCAACATGGGCAGGAAAATCTTGGATATGTTGTCCAACGGACGCGCCAGTTTAAAGCCGATGATAACGGACCGTTTCGCATTCAAGGATGTGCGTCAAGCCTTTGCCGCCTTTGATGAGCGGAACGATCGGCGCGTCAAGATTATGGTGGACTTATAGACCCCGCAGTAGCCAAGAACCGGGTTTTCCGCTGTCTCCGCTTGCCATGGACAGGGAGGAACCGGGGTTGCCCCTCGCTTTCCGCGGGGGAGGGGGACTGGCGACACGTCTCATCAGGTAAACGCAGGGAAGGAGTAAGCTGAAATGGAGAAAATGCCTTGGAAACTGGTCAATGCGGAGAATGTAAAGCCCTATGTCTGCGGCCCTGAGTATTCATCCAAAATGCTGACAGGCGACGAAATGGCTGGGTTCCCGGTCATCAACATCAACGAGGGGACCCTTCAGCCGGGCACCCGGACCGGCGGCGGCGTACATGAAGAAACGGAAATCTATCATATCGTGAGCTGCGGGGACAATACGTATGTATGGCTGGATGAGGACAGGTTGCCGGCAAAGCCCGGGGACTTCATCGTGATACCTCCGCATGTCTTTCATTGGATTGACAATACGCGCAGTGAAAAACCCTTTGTGCTGTTTACTTTCTGGCCCCGACAGGAGCAAAACGAGCTGTACTATATCCGACACAAGGCCTGGGGCACTTCCGTCGCCAATTATGACGAGGAGTATACCCGGAAACGCATGGAGAAGCAGTGAGCGGGAATAAAAGAGTTAGGATTTCTGTATTCGGTGATCTGCTATATGATTGTTTTGTATGGGCGGACCATCTTCCGCGCGTGGGAGAAACAGTCACAGGATTCAAGAATGGTTTCTTTGCCGGCGGCAAAGGCGGGAATCAGGCAGTTGCGGCAGCCCGGCTGGGTGCGGAAACGACAATGCTGGGGAAAATAGGGCAGGATTCGCATGGAGAGTTTCTGCGGAACAGCCTGAAAGAAAGCGGCATCAACGATGCGGGCGTACTGACGGACGCCGGGAATCCGACGGGAACCTGCTGTGTACATATCGACCGGAACGGAGACAACGCCATCATCGTCGTCCCGCTGGCGAACGAGTCCATTTCAGTTGCAGATACCGACCAGATGATTCCCCATATCCGCGAAAACGATGTTTTTCTTTGTCAACTCCAGACAAACCTCGATGCGGTGGAGCGTTGCATGCGCGCCGCGCGGGCGGTGGGCATCCTGGTCGTCCTCAATCCCGCGCCCGCCAGGCCTGGTGCGGAGCGGTTGTTTCATCTGGCGGATTATATAACGCCGAATGAAATCGAAGCCGAGTCTTTCTCCCAGTGCCTGCGCGGAGCGCTCGATCTGGACGAATGGTGCGGTTTGGCAGCCAAAGCCCTGCGGAAGCAAGGTGCGAAGCGGGTGGTTATCACTTTGGGCAAACGCGGGTCTTATTACGGAGACGAAGCCAAGTCTTTTCGCACACCACCCTATCCTGTCGAAGCGGTGGACAGTACGGCGGCAGGCGACGCGTTCAGTGCCGCCTTTGCGATTCAGGCAGCCTTGGGGATAGATGTCGAGGAAGCGCTGCGGTTCGCGAACGCCGCGGGCGCAATCACCGCATCCAGGCACGGTTCCCGGCCGTCACTGCCAACCATTGACGATGTGAACGCCTTAATGACGCGGACGGAAGCGCTCCGACGCTAACCATTTCCTTGGAGTTGAACCGGGAGGACAGCTATGAATCTGGACATCAGCCGTTACCTTGACCACGCGGTGCTGGCGCCCGAACTATGCCGCACGGACGCGGTCAATGCCATTCGGATAGGAATCGCGTTTTCTGTAAAGACGGTCTGCGTGCGGCCTTGCGATATCGCAATCGCGAAGGAAATATGTGCGGGTACCCGGACCGAGGTCTGCTGCGTGCTGGATTTTCCGCATGGGACCGGAGGCGTGGATGCCAAGGAATCCCTGGCGAAGATCTATCTGGATCTGGGCGCCCGGGAGCTTGACATGGTAATGAATTACGGCTACGCCCTCTGCGGCCTGTGGGACAGGGCGGAAGAGGAGATTGCACGGGTGGTCCGGCAGGCCCATAGCCGTGGCGCCCTGGTGAAGGTCATCTTTGAGACAAGCGAATGGCCGTTGGGTGATATCGCGAAAGGGGTTCAGACTTGCATTTCAGCTAGAGCGGACTTCGTGAAAACCTCCACGGGGTTTTCCAAATCCGGGGCAACGGAGGAAGCGGTGGGGGAAATGCTGAAGGCAGCCGGAAACCGCATTGGGGTCAAGGCATCCGGCGGTATCCGGGACCGCGCCGCTGCACTGAAGTATATTGGCATGGGTTGTACACGCCTAGGAGTTGGTTACAAATCAACACCGGCCATATGCAGCGAACTGTCAGAAGGCGGCAGTCTGGCGGTCGCAGGGACGGAATAGCCGAAGATAACCCGGAACCGTTTCGGTATTGAGCAGAAGTCCTGCCCCCAAGCCTCGGGAGTGTCGTGCTCAATCAGCAGGGAGGAGCAGGTTCTGGTAGGATTGCAGCCGTGGCGGAAATGGGCCAGGCGGTCTGCGGTGGAGGAGTGGACGGATGATTCTGGAGACAACTTATAAGGATCAGCCGGCAGTGGCGATTGAGAACGATCTCCTCCGCTTTGTTTTCCTGCCGGAGACGGGCGCTTCGCTTGCTTCCATCGTGTGGAAACACGGAAACAGAGAACTGCTGGTTCAGCGGCCGGAACCGGGATACCGCCGTGTTCCCTTCGGGGGAAGCTATGTGGACGCGGAATGCAGCGGCATGGATGATATGTTTCCGACAATCGACGCCTGCCATTATGAAAGGTTCCCCTGGGAGGGCGTGAAGCTTCCGGACCACGGAGAAATCTGGAACCTTCCTTTCCACGTGGAATTTAACCCCGATGTGGTGGAACTGCGAACAAATGGCGTCCGACTTCCCTATACCTTCATGAAGCGCGCTGAGTTTTCGGATGTCCAAACCCTGCGGCTTTCCTATCATGCGGAGAACCCGACGCCTTTTGACCTGGATTTTCTCTGGGCAGCTCACTTCATGCTCAAGGCGCAGCCCGGTGTACGGCTGAAAGTACCTGAAGCCTGCCGCGTTGCGCAGGCGGTCTTCACGAATACCGGCAGCATCGGTGCGTATGGGCAGGAGTTTTCTTTCCCAACCTTTACAGACGAACGCGGCGTGCTCCGTGACATGAGCCGGATGGGAGAGGAAGACGGCAGTTGTGAAAAGTTTTACCTGAAGGAAAAGCTCTCCGATGGGTATTGTGGTGTATTGTATCCGGACGGCCTACTGTTTGAAGTGCTTTTCCCAGTGGAACGGGTTCCCTACCTGGGCGTCCTGTTCAATCAGGGCGGTTTCCGGGATATCTTCAGCCTGTTCATAGAACCCTGCACCGCGCCGCTTGACCGGCCGGATGTCGCGCGGCTAATGGGGAAGCACAGCGTCATTCCTGCCCATGCCAGCTATGACTGGCATCTTGAAATCAGAATCACCGGACAGGTGCCAGGGGAGGAGGGGCAAGGAGCGTGAAGCGGAAGACCACGGCATTCCTCGTCCTGCTGCTGGCGGTTTTCCAGGTATTCTTTGCCTTGGGTGAGTCCGGTGGCGCGATTGTTGCCACTGTGGGCAGATTTACAGTGACCAGTGACCAGGTACGCTTATTCCGTCTGCAGGATGAGGCGGCAAGGGTTGTAGCCGCGCGGTTTGGTCTGGTTCCCTCCGCCGTCGCGCTGGAGCGGCTAAACAGCCCGACGGCGGAACAATACCTGCTGACTATGGCCGCCGCTGCGCAGTCCGCGCTGGATGCCGGTTTCTCTGTAACGGACGACGACGCCAGGGGCAGGGCAGTAGGGGAGCTGATTGAGTATCCAAAAGGTCAGGGGCAGGAGTATTTCGCAGACTATGCCGGGTACGTTTCGGGCGGCTTTGGCGGAGTTGTTGAAGACCTCCTGCATGCGGCCGTTCCGCTGAAGAAAATGGAATTGCTGGCGGATATGGGCCTTCGTGCGGCATTAGACGGTGTGCTGAAGGACAGGACGGACGATGAGACAGTCCGGATTCTGGCGGAGGAACTCGCGCAGGTCCCTTGCGTCCGGCGGGACGGTGCACCTTTCACGCCGTCCTGGGATTGGCTGTTTGAAAAGGTTTTTGTGCTGCGCGGGTTCAGATAAGAGGGGGAGCACGAGACGGCGTAAGTAATATCCAAGGAATAGGGCAGTTTTCGGGGGAGGGTGAGGTTATGACAAACGGCGAGTATCAGGGGCAGGTTGTCGTCGTGACCGGGGCGGCGAGTGGTATCGGAAAAGCCTGCGCCGCTGCCTTTTGCTGGGAAGGCGCAGCAGTCACCGCCTTGGATATGGACGGTACAGGCTTGCAGGCATTGGCTGCGGAGCTGTCGGCGGAAGGCTTCCGCATTTCAACATGCGTAGCGGATATCTCTGACGAAAAAAGGATTGAGGATGTTTTTGGCGAAATCAGGCAGCGGGACGGCTCTCTTGATGTTCTGGTCAATTGCGCAGGGATCATCTCGTTTGACAAGTTTCCCGCGCACAATATGGCAAGCTGGAACAAGGTCATCGGGGTCAACCTCAGTGGCACCTACAATTGCTGCAGGTTCGCCGGCATGATGATGCGGGAGCAGAAATCCGGGGCTATCGTCAACATTTCCGCAGGAGCTGCGAAAACAGGAGGGATGAACCCCTCCCCGGCTTATATCGCATCCAAGGGGGGGATGAATAGTCTAACGTTCCACTTTGCCGTACAGCTTGCCAAAGACGGGGTTCGCGTCAACTGCATCTGCCCCGGGCCGATTGATACCCCTATGATTGACAGGCAGGCAGAACTGCCGGGGACAAAGGGGAATGGTAAGGAAACCATCATTGCCTCCGTCCCTCTGGGGCTGGGCTACCCTTCGGACATTGCGGAAGGCGCGTTGTTTCTCGCCTCTTCAAGGCGGGCGAGATATATCACGGGAGAAATCCTGGATATCAACGGCGGCCTGGTTATGGACTAAAATTGAAGGAGACAGCGATGACCCATCAACAGTTGCTGGAAATTTTCGAACGGATGGTTCTTTCCAGGCGATTTGAGGAAAAAGCGGAGGAGCTGTATGCACAGGGTATGGTAACCGGTTCGCTGCATCCCTACATCGGGCAGGAAGCGGTCGCCTGCACGGCGCTGCTTCAACGCAAGCCGGGCGACCTTTTTACCAGCACGCACCGTGGGCTGGGTCACTGTATTGCGGGCGGAATGGAAATCAATGGGATGATGGCGGAACTATTCGGGAAAGCAACCGGCAGCAGCGGGGGAAAGGGCGGGAGCATGCACCTGTTTGACCCGCAAAACGGCAACCTTGGAACCAACGGAATCGTCGCAGGGGGGGTATCCATCGCCTGCGGCGCCGCCATCACGCTGAAACTGATTGATAAAACGGACAATGTAGTCTTTACGTTTTTTGGCGAAGGCGCGTCCAACGAAGGCGTCACGCATGAGTCCATGAACCTTTCGAGTGTCTGGAAGCTCCCGGTCATTTTTGTCTGTGAGAACAATCAATACCAGGTGTTCACCTCCGCCGTCGAAAGCTGTTCGGTTCAGGATATCTCCCTGAGGGCGTTCGCTTATGCGATGCCGGGCGAGTCCGTCGATGGGAATAACGTTTTTGCGCTGGATGCGGCATTTCAAAAAGCGGTGTTGAGGGCTAGAGAAGGTGAAGGCCCGTCGCTGATTGAGGCGAAGACCTACCGATGGCTGGGGCACTGGCCGGGTGACGTCTTTGCATATGGTGGATATCGGAGCACGGAAGAAGTAGAGCGATGGAAGAAAGCCTGCCCGATTGCTCGACTATCGCGCCATTTACTGGATACCGGTGAGGTTACCCAGGAAGACTTGGATGCCATCCATGCCCGTGTGGAAGGGCAGATTGGGGAAGCTGTCCAGTTTGCCGCGGGATCACCGGAGCCGGACGTCAGCGTGTTGATGCAGCACGTGTTCAACGAGGTGCAGAATGGCTAAAATCAAGTATGCAACTGCAATCAGGGATGCGATTGCCGAGGAAATGCGGCGGGACCCTCGTGTGTTTGTGATGGGCGAGGATGTGGAGCGCTTCGGCGGCGTATTCGGGTGCACACTGGATATTCCGGAGGAATTCGGTCCGGACCGCATCCGCTCGACCCCTATTTCCGAGGCGGCCTTTGTCGGCGCGGGGTTGGGCATGGCTTTGACCGGCGCGAGGCCGATTGTTGAGTTGCAGTACGTTGACTTCATCATGTGCGCAATGGACCAGCTCGTCAACCAGACTGCGAAAATCCACTATATGTCGAATGGGAAAATGACCGTTCCGTATACGCTCCGGGTCCAGCAGGGTTGCGGTCGTGGGAACGGTGCGCAGCACGCGCAGAGTTTTGAGTCGCTCTTCTCGAATATTCCTGGCCTGAAGGTGGTATGCCCCTCCACGCCTTCGGACGCGAAAGGCCTGCTGAAAACGGCGATTCGGGACAATAACCCGGTCGTGTTTTGCGAGCACAAGATGCTCTACGCGGTCCGCGGGGAAGTGCCAGAAGACCCCGAGTTCACAGTTCCTTTCGGACAAGCAGCTATTCTGCGCGACGGAAAAGACGTGACCGTCATTGCTACAGCGTACATGGTCGCGCCTGCATTGGAAGCGGCAGAACAGCTATTTGGGGAAGGAATTTCCGCCGAAGTCATCGATCCCCGGACGATCGTCCCATTGGACGAGGAGGCCTTGCTCCGCTCGGTCAAAAAGACGGGCAGGGCTGTTATCGTCCATGAAACCAACGAGTTTTGCGGCTTTGGGGCGGAGCTTGCGTTCCGGATTCAAAGTCATGCGTTCAAGTACCTGGATGCGCCGGTCGAACGCGTCACTTCCGCGCAAGTTCCCATGCCCTACGCGAGGAACCTGGAGAAGGCCAACGTGCCCGACGCCGCGAGGATCGTCAAGGCGGCAAAGAAGTCTCTGTATTGCAAAACGGAGGGATAACAATGGATGAAGCAATCTGCCACGGCGATGTTCCGGTCATCAGCCGGTATCAGGAAAGGCTGACGCATGCTGAGCTGGAAGCTTTCGCGCTGCAGTTACGGCGCGACGTCATCGGGCTGACTTACTGCTCAGGCACTGGCAGCAGCCACGTCGGAGGCGAGCTTAGCGCTGCGGAAATCATGGCGGTCCTGTATGGACACATCCTGAACCTGCGCCCCGAAGAACCGGAGTGGGCACAGCGGGACGTGCTGGTGCTGGGGAAAGGCCATTGTGCGGGGCTGCTGTATGCCGCGATGGCCTGGCGCGGATTCATTGAGCGGAAACGGCTGTTCACGGACTTCAACGTAGCGGGGAAACTGCTCCAGGAGCATTGCAACATGGAACTGCCGGGCATCGAGGCACCGACCGGTTCCTTGGGCATGGGGCTGAGCAACGCCTGCGGGTATGCCTGGTGTATGAAGCACGACGCGCAGCCGAACCGGAGGGCCTTTGCCCTCATCGGGGATGGGGAATGTACGGAGGGCCAGACCTGGGAAGGCGCTGCGCTGGGTGCGCAACTGGGCTTGGACAACCTTATCTGTATTGTTGATTACAACAAGTACATCATTTCGTCGACAACCTATGAAGTTTGCGACCTTGAGCCGTTTGAGGAGCGCTGGAAAGCCTACAGGTGGCACGTTGAGCGTATTGACGGGCACGATGTGCGGGCGCTCCGGGAGTCGCTGGACCGTTGCAGGCAGATCTCACTGGCCCCCGGCCGGCCGCGCGTCATCATCTGCGACACTAAAAAAGGCGCGGGCATTTCATTCATGGAGGAGGACGCCGTGCACTGGCACGCCGGGCACCTGAACGAGGAACTGTATCGAAAATGTATGAAGGAATTGGGATTATGAGCGAGAAGCTGATGTATGGCGCCTCCCTGAAGGGTTTTCGCGCAGCGCTTTCGGCAACCCTCGTGGCGCTTGGGCGTGAAAACAAAGATCTTGTCGTTGTCGATGCGGAAACAGGCACGGCGACTAACGCGATTGGGTTTAAAGAAGCTTTTCCAGACAGGTACGTCACCTGTGGCATCGCTGAACAAGCGGCGGTATCGTTTGCCTTTGCTTTGTCCCGCTGCGGGAAAATCCCCGTCGTTCCGCTGTTCAGCTGTTTTTTGGCGCGTCGCGCCTGCGACCAGGTCTACATCCAAGTTGGCTATGCGAATGCCAACGTGAAGCTGATTGGGTGCTACAGTGGGATGACGACCCCAAACACCGGCGCGACGCACCAGTCCATTAACGACGTCGCCATCATGCGCTCCATCCCGGGGATGCGAGTCATCGAAACGGCAGACCCCTATGAGTTCCAGCAGGCGCTTCGGGAAATCATTAAATGCGAAGGCCCGGTTTTCCTCCGGTCCGTACGGGGGGATTTGCCCGAGTACGACGGCCGTTTCACGCCGGAAGGCCACCAGTTTCAGCTGGATCGGTCGACGGTGTTGCGGGAGGGGTCAGATCTTTCGCTGTTTGCGTCCGGCATCATGGTGCCGCGGGCATTGGAGGCGGCAAAGACGCTTGAAGCGCGGGGCGTTTCAGCAGAAGTGGTCAACGTCACCGCCATCAAGCCGATGGACGAGGAGACAATCCTGAAATCCGCGAGGAAAACGCGACGGGTTGTCTGCGCGGAGAACGGCAGCATCATTGGCGGGATGGGCTCGGCGGTCGCGGAGTTTCTCAGCCAGCACGAACCAACGCCCATCCGCTTCTGCGGGGTGAAGGACTGTTACGGCTGGTCCGGCGCGCTTAAAGATCTCTTTGAGATGTACGGGTTGACCACGGAAGAAATTATGCGCGCGTCAGAAAGCCTCCTCGCGAACCCGACCAATCCGCCGCGCAGAACTTGAAAGGAGACTCTAATGACGCTGTTTGACACAAAGTCTTTTCCCTATCTTGCTTTTGGCGAAGGCGAAAGCTTTCGAGAAGTCCGCCTGCTCGTCTCTCCTCAAACCACTGGCGAAACCAGGCTCTCTATCGTGCACACGACTGTGCCTCCTCGTTGCATGTCCCAGGGCCATGCCCACGACGGGTTTGACGAGTATATCTATTTTGACATCGGGGGGAAGGCCGTCGTAGATGGGAAAGAAGTTGAAGTTCCGCCGATGGGCTTGGTGCATGCGCGCTCGGGCGAGGTGCACGAGTGCCAGAACACCAGCCGGGATAAAATGCTGTCCCTGCTGTGTATCTTTGTTCCTCCGCTGAAACCCTACGGTCGCTACCCGCAGTTAATCGAGGAAACCAGGACATTTCTGGATACCCAGCCGGCCTCCTGATTAACCCGCCGCAGGACTGTCACCCTGCCCGGCTGCCTTATTCTTCAGGGGATTCCATGGGGAAAATCATGCCTTCTCCCTGCTGGAACAGACACAGCCTGCAGTGGGGTGCATGCTGGGGCAGGCTGTCGATGATTTGTTGGGGGTTTCCCATGTGCAGAGGAAACATCCAGAAGTGGCAGGGGATGCAATACTTGGACTGCAGCACCCCAACCAGCGTTGCAGCCTGTTCGCCGTCCAGGTTTCCAAATGCGCCGTTGATGGGCAGAATCGCGATGTCCGGCTTGCATTTAATGGCAATTTCAAGCCTGTTCGGGGTCAGCGCCGTATCCCCGGCATAGTAGACGGAAAGGAACCCGAAATCCAGGACAAACCCAATCGCATCGCTGGACAGTTCTCCGTGGTCACAGTCAACAACGGTCACATTGAATTCCGAATGCTGTTCGCGGTCTCGCGGACGCAGTACACGAACCCGCCCCAGGTCAAACCCGGCGCCCTGCATTTCTCTGGCCACCGTTGGTGTTGTCAGAATCATCGGGTTACCGTTGTCGATGAGCGCCTTGATGGAATCGGCATCGTAATGGTCTGCATGTTCATGCGAGATGAGCAGATAATCCAGGTGCAAGTCTTCCGCCGGGCAGGGCGGCGGCATCAACCGCTTGAATCCAAACCCCATCTCCGGAAAGGAACGCTCAACGTAGTCCGACAGGTAGGGGTCAATCCCAATCCGGGCACCGGAAGCGGTTTTTATGATAAATCCTGCCTGTCCGAGCCAGAACAGAGCGATCGTGCTTTTTTTCGGCTGTGTGCTGATTATGTTCTCAATCAACGCGTTCATCTGTTTCTCCCTCCCCGGCGTACGGTTTCGCTTTCGTAACATCGCATTCACAGGATACCATGGGGGAATTTGCCCGGCAAGGCGGAAGCGCTGAACCATCCTCATGTTGTAATCGGAGCACATGCTAATGGTTGGCGACCGCGGCTTTAAAGATGTGCAAAGACGCTTGAATAAGTGGTATATAATCAGTAGGTACAAGAGAAGCAGGTGCGTTAGCCGACAACGTGCGTCCCATGAAGGTAACCCAGGGGTTTCCGTCAGGATTGTGTCCAATGAAGAAATCAAAATGAAGCCCCCTTTTTGAAGAAGGCTGCTTGCCGTGGTACAATGCATTGAAAGGACAAGCCAGATGAAGTTGCGTTTTGGTTTTGGCGAAGGTATCCAGGAGGTTTGCCTTCCGGACGAAAACCTTCTGGGCGTTCTTGAGCATAACCAGGTCTCGGTCGGGCTGACGGGAGCAGACGAGGTGCGGCGGGCGCTAGAAAACCCGATAGGTAGCCGGAAACTGCGGGACATCGTAAAGCCCGGGGAAACGGTGGCAGTCATCTCCAGCGATGCCACGCGGCCCATGCCTACCGCGCTCGTCATGCCGTTCATCCTCGAAGAATTGTATGCGGCGGGTATCCGGAAAGAAGACATTGTCCTGGTGCTGGGCTTGGGTATCCACCGTTCCCATACCGACGCAGAGCGCAAGGCGCTGGCGGGCGCCCGGGCCTGGGAGGAAATCCGGGTTGTCGACTCGGATCCGCTGGACGTTGTGCGTTTCGGCGTCACAAAGCGAGGGACACCTGCGGATTTTGACCGTCGGGTCGCGCAGACAGCCCGCCGGGTTTGTCTGGGCAACATTGAATATCATTACTTCGCGGGATATTCCGGCGGCGCGAAAGCGCTCATGCCGGGCGTCTCCACCGCCGCGGCTATTCAGGCGAATCACCGGATGATGGTGGAGGAAGCGGCGCGGGCAGGCACACTTGACGGTAACCCCGTCCGGGAAGACATTGAGGAAGCCGCCGCGATGGTGGGAATCGATTTCATCCTCAATGTAGTGCTGGATGAGCACAAACAGGTGGTGCGCGCGGTCGCCGGGAACGCGGTGACGGCGCATCGGGCCGGTTGTGCCTTTCTGGATACCTTCTACCTGAAGGATATCCCGCGGCTTGCGGATATCGTGCTGGTATCCCAGGGCGGTGCGCCGAAGGATCTAAACCTTTACCAGACCCAGAAAGCCTTGGATAACGCAAGGCACGCGGTCCGGGACGGGGGCATCATCGTTTTAATAGGTTCCTGCCGTGAAGGCCTTGGAGAGGACACGTTTGCCAGTTGGATGCGCGAAGCCCGGGAACCCAGGGATTTGATCGAGCGGGTCAACCGGGAGTTTCGCCTGGGAGGCCACAAGGCAGCCGCCATCGCAATAGTCCTGGAAAGGGCGAAAGTGTTCTTGGTCAGCCAGATGGATCCCGCGTTTGTCAGAACGCTGTTTATGACACCGTTTGGTTCCACGCAGGAGGCGCTGGATGAGGCATTCAGGATACTGGGGAAGGAAGCCAGTGTGCTGGCCATGCCCTACGGCGGTTCCACGCTGCCGCGCTTGAGACAGCGGACTGTTTAAGGAACCGCTGATTAACACCCATGATGAGTGCTTCCCGCCAGTCGCCCCTTCGTTTTTTTGCGAAATCCCGACAGAATCGCGAAGTTGGCTCGTTTTTCAGCCCTGAACTGGGCTTTTTCTGGC